>JABWAY010000088.1 GCA_013360825.1 Candidatus Brocadiia bacterium
CTTTGCCCGGGCGATCGAGCTGGCGCGCGCGGCCCGGCCGGATCTCGCGGTCCTGTCGGCCGCGGAGGCCGAGCAGGATGCCCGTGCCGTGCTGGCGCGGGCGGAAGCCGCCCCGGACCTCGGCGTGGGGATCGGCTACGAATTCGGGCGCGATCGCATCATGGGGGACGGCGTCGACATCCGGATGAAGGGACACAGCGCGATGGTCGGTCTCTCCCTGTCCCTCCCGCTCTGGAATCGGAAGCGGGGGGACATCCTGGAGGCGGAGGCCCGGCGGCGCCACTTCGCCGCCCTTCGGTCCGCGCTGGCGACGGAGGTCGATCGGGAGGTGGCGACGGCCGATGCGCGGCTGCGTTCCTCCACGGCGGCGCTGGAACTTTTCGAGAAGGAGATTCTTCCCGCGGCCGCGAAGAATCTCGACGACACGCGGGCGGCGTATGCCTCCGGGGAGGTGGGAATCGCGGAGTTGCTGCGGGCACAGCAGGATTTTCTCGACGCCCAGGGGGGGTGGGTCGACGCCGAGGCGGCGTACACGGAGGCCCGGGCGGACCTGGAATCTGCGGTGGACCGGCCGCTGGGGGAGCTGGCGCGATGAGCGGGGCGATTCCTGCGCGGGTGGGACGATCCTCAGGCGTGGGGCGGAACGCCGGGCACGGCGTGCTGCCGGCAGCACTCGGGAACCTCCGCGCGGATCGCGGCGACGGCGAGGCGGAGTTTCTCGAGGAAGTCCGGTGCGGACGGGATCACCGTGAGCCGCGGGTGCCCGGTCCAGGCCTCTCCGATCCGGTGGCCGATCTCCGCGGCCTGCGCGGCCGTTTCCGTCCGGAGCGGGTTGGAGTGGCCATATCCTTCGCCGTCGCCGGGAACCTGAAGCTGGATGACGGCGGCGTAGCGGCGCAGGAGGGCCTCGTGGGTCATGCCCAGGTCGTCCAGGAACTCGGCGGGGTCGCCCGGCCAGTACGCCAGGGAGTCGAGGACACCCCGATCGCAGAGCGCGATCGCGGCGCGCCCCTCGTCGAGGTGGAGCCGCTCGAGTTCGATCTGGACCCGGGCGATCGCCCGCTGCGCGGCTTTCCGGGCGGCGAGTTCGTCCCGCCGGGGAAACCCTCCGCCGAACAGGATCGAGGCCGCCTCCGGGAGGACTGCGACATGCTGGCAGAAGTGCCGCCGGATGACTTCGAGCACGGCGGTCTTCCCCGCCCCCGGGCCGCCCGTCAGGACGACCAGGCGCGTTCCGTGGGTCGTGTGGCAGCAGGAACACGGTGGGCCGGAAGCAGAGGGGGGGACGTCATGGGTCATGGGATACGACTCCCGCAAAATCGAGACCAGGGTCGATCGGGGAACGCCGGTTGCGGGCGGGATCGGCAGGTCGTCGTCGATGACCGGACGACCCGGAACCAGGCGCATTGCTCCTCACTTCTGCGTGGGAATCCTCCTTCGGAGGGCCGGCTTCCATGAAGACCCCGATCATTCTCACGGTCGCCCTGGCGGGGATCGCCGGCGCCTTCCTCGCAGGCCGCCTGTCGGTCTCCGATCCGGCCGCACCTGCGGAGTCTACCACCGCCGCGGCGACCGACCAGGTCTGGACCTGCTCGATGCACCCGCAGATTCGCCTGCCGAATCCGGGAAACTGCCCGATCTGCTCGATGCCGCTGATTCCCGTGGAGGACCAGACAGGCGCGGCGGGCGGCGCACCGTCGCTGCAGCTGTCCGACGCCGCGCTGGCGATGGCCGCCATCGAAACCGCTCCCGTCACCCGCCGGCCGCTCTTCCATGAAATCCGGACCAACGGCCGCGTAGAGCCGAATGAGACCGCTCTGACGACGGTCACCTCGCGCGTCGAGGGATGGGTGGAGAAGCTCTTTGTCGACGCAACGGGGGTCCGCGTCGAGAAGGACGACCATCTCCTCGAACTCTACAGCCCGGAACTGATCTCGGACCAGCGGGAACTTCTGATCGCCCTCCGGACGAACGCGACGCCGGAGCTTCTGAAGGCGGCCCGGGCGCGGCTGGAGCGCTGGGGGATGGCCGGGGACGAGATCGACCGCGTGCTGAAAACGAAGGAGGTCCTGGAATTCATCACGATTCACGCGCCGACGGCCGGCACGGTCCTCGAGAAGTCGGTCGTGAAGGGGACCCACGTCGGGCGGGGCGACACGCTCTACCGCCTGGCGGATCTCGGGTCGGTCTGGGTTCACCTGGACATCTACGAGTATGAAATCGGATGGGTCCAGCCGGGGCAGGAAGTCTCGGTCGTGGCGGAATCCCAGCCCGGCAGCCGGTTCGACGGAGTCGTGACGTTCGTCAGTCCGATCCTGAACGATGCGACCCGGACCATCCGGGTCCGTGTGGCTCTCCCCAACCCGGGCGGCCGGCTCAAGCCCGGGATGTTCGTCAGCGCCTCGCTCCGGGTGGCCCTCCTCCGTTCGGGCCTGCCGGCGCCGACCGCCCGCGCAGGCAAGTGGACCTGCCCGATGCATCCGGAGGTGGTCGCGGAGGAACCGGGCCCCTGCCCGCAGTGCGGGATGGCGCTGGAGCAGTTTCCGGGGAGCGGCCGGGTGCCGTCCGCGGACGATCTCCGTGTGCCGGCGATCCTGGCGACGGCGGTCCTCGACTCCGGCACGCGGCACCTCGCCTACGTCCTCCGCGGCCCCGGCCGGTTTGAGCAGCGCGAGATCGTGGTCGGTCCGCGGTGCGGGGACTGGTTCCCCGTGATCTCCGGGCTCGAGGAGGGCGAGCAGGTCGCCGTGCGGGGAGGGTTCCTCATCGACTCGCAGTTTCAGATCCGGGGCCTCCCGAGCCTTTTCAGACCTGGGGGCGCCGCCGCGGCGCCTCCGCACGCCCACGGCGGCGGCACCGGGTCTCCGCCGGGAAACGGGGGTTCGGGCCACGAGGGCTCGGACCATGGGAAGTAGCCCATGATCGACGCGCTCATCCGCGGGTGCCTCACCCACCGGTTCCTGGTCGTGATCGGGATCGCGGCCCTCGCCTGGGGCGGATACGAGGCGATCCGGCGCACCCCGGTCGACGCCATCCCCGACATCGGCGAAAAGCAGGTCATCGTCTACGCCGAGTGGCCCGGGCGCTCCCCCCAGGACGTCGATGACCAGGTCACCTTCCCGCTCACGACCAGCCTGACGGGCACGCCGGGGGTCAAGACGATCCGCTCCATGTCCGGATTCGGATTCTCCATGGTGTTCGTCATCTTCGAGGACTCCACCGACTACTACTGGGCCCGGTCGCGCGTCCTCGAGCGCATGAACGTCGCGCAGCAGAGCCTCCCGTCCGGCGTGGCCCCCGTGCTCGGACCCGATTCCACCGCCCTCGGGCAGGTCTACTGGTACACGGTCGAAGGCGAAGGGTTCGACCTCGCGGAACTCCGGTCGATCCAGGACTGGTACGTGCGGTACCAGCTGAACGCGGTGGAAGGCGTCTCCGAAGTGGCGTCCGTCGGCGGGTTCATCCGGCAGTACCAGATCGACGTCCATCCGGACAAGCTGCGGGCCCACGACGTCACCCTTCCCCAGGTCTACGAGGCCGTCCGGCGGTCGAACATCGACGTCGGCGCGAAGGTCATCGAGAAGAACGGAATCGAGTTCTTCGTCCGGGGAGTCGGGTTCGTCAAGAGCACGGCGGACCTCGAGAACATCGTCATCCGGCAGCGGGAAGGAACGCCGGTCTGTGTGCGCAACGTGGCGACCGTCACGCTGGGAGCGGACTTCCGGCGGGGGACGCTCGACAAGGGGGGCGTCGAGGCGGTCGGCGGCGTCGTGATGATGCGGTACGGCGAGAATCCGCTCGCCGTCGTCACGCGCCTCAAGGAGAAGATCCGGACGCTTGCGGCAGGGCTTCCCTCGAAACGCCTGGCCGACGGCCGCACCTCGCAGGTCCGGCTGGTGCCGTTCTACGACCGGACGGACATCGTCCACGAGACCATCGAGACGCTGAAAGAGACGCTCCTCGAGGAGATGGCGGTTGCGAGCCTGATCATCGTCCTGTTTCTCCTCCACTTGCGAAGCGCCGTCTGCACGCTGGTCACCTTCCCGCTCGCGGTCGCGTTCTCGTTCATCCTGATGTGGGCCGCGGGGGTGGACTCCAACATCATGTCGCTCGCGGGGCTCGCGATCGCGATCGGCGACGTGGGCGACATGGGCATCATCATGACCGAGAACATCTACCGCCGGATCGCGACGGCGCCCCCCGGAAAAAGCCACTGGGACAACGTCTACGACGGCGCGCGGGAGGTCGGCGGTGCGATCGTCACCGCCGTCGCCAACACGATCGTGTCGTTCGTCCCCGTTTTCGCGCTCCAGGGTCAGGAAGGACAGCTCTTCAAGCCCCTCGCCTACATGAAGACATTCGCGATCGGCGGCTCGGTGGTGCTGGCGCTGACGGTGGTCCCCCTGATGTGCTGGTTCCTGTTCCAGCCGGTCGCCTGGACACGCCGCCGGGTCGCGATGGTCGCAGGCGGGATCGGCCTCCTGGTGGCGCTGGGCGCCCGGGGAGTGCTGGAATGGACCGGCCTGGGCGGAGGGACGGTCGGCTGGCCGACGTCGATCGCGGCCGGGGTCATTGCCGGCCTCGCGGTCGTCCGCATGACGCGGGAGAGGTTTCTCCCGCTCGAGGAGAACCTCGTCTCGCGCTGGATCGCCCGCCTGTACACCCCGGTGCTCCGGTGGGTTCTCGGGCACAAGCTCACGTTCCTCTCCCTCCCGGCACTGATTCTCTTCGCGGGCCTGACCGTCTGGCTCGGGGCGGGGGTGACGCTGGCCCCGGTCGGATGGGTCGCCAATCTCGGCGCTTCCAGCCCCCGTGTCGAACCCGGCCGCCTCCGCTGGCAGACCGTCCGGGCGCCGGGTGAGCGCTCCAGGACCCGCCTGCTGTGGCGACGGCAGACGGACGCGGAGAAGACCGCGGAGTCCGGCGCGGGGCTGCAGGTCCTCCGCGAAGGACGCATCCTCCCCGGAATCGGGCGCGAGTTCATGCCGCCCCTCGACGAGGGGTCGATCCTGTACATGCCGTCGATGCTGCCCCAGGGATCGCTGTCGCAGGCGGTGGAGATCAACAGCCGGCAGGACCTGGCGATCGCCTCCGTGCCCGAAGTGGCGTCGGTCGTCGGGAAGGCGGGGCGCGCGGACACCGCGCTCGACCCGGCGCCGATCGGGATGTTCGAGAGCATCGTGATCCTCAAGCCCGAGTCCGAGTGGCGGACGATTCCCGTCCGGCGGTGGTTCTCCGGGTGGCCGGGCTGGGCAAAGGCGCCCCTCGCGGCGATCGCGCCGGAGGAGCGTCCGATCACGAAGGCGGAGATTCTGGAGGAGATCCAGCGGAAAACCGGCGTCCCCGGCGTCCTCCCGACTTTCCTGCAGCCGATCCAGACCCGCCTCATCATGCTCCAGACCGGGTTCCGCGCGATGATGGGGGTCAAGATCTACGGCTCCGACCTCGCCGAAATCGAGCGGATCGGCCTCGAGATGGAGGGAATCCTCCGTCACGTCCCCGGCGCCACCGATGTCATCGCGGACCGGATCGTCGGCAAGCCCTACATCCAGATCGAGATCGACCGGGAGCGGATCGCCCGCTACGGCATCAACATCCGGGATGTCCAGGACGTGATCGAGGTGGCGATCGGCGGCGTCAACCTGATGCAGACCGTCGAGGGGCGCGAACGCTACCCGGTCCGGGTCCGGTACCTGCGCGATTTCCGCGAGGAGATTCCCGATCTCGGGAAGATCCTCGTGCCGACCTCCGCAGGGGCTCATGTCCCCCTCACCCAGCTCGCGGACATCCGCACCGTCGTCGGCCCCCAGGAGATCAAGGGAGAACGGGGGCTCCTCACCGGGTACGTCACCCTGAACACCCGCGAACGCGACGAGGTCTCCGTCGTCGAGGACGCCGAGGCGGCGCTCCAGGCCGCGCGCCGCGAGGGACGCCTCACGCTCCCCCCGGGGTACTACTGGGAATGGTCGGGGCAGTTCGAGAACCAGCAGCGCGCGACGGCCCGCATGAAGGTCCTCGTCCCGCTCTGCCTCGTCGTCATGTTCGTCATGCTGTTCACCGGGTTCTCCCGCTGGTGGATCGGCCCCGTCATCTTTGCCTCCATCTTCGTCTCCACCGCCGGCGGCTTCCTCATGCTCGGCCTCTGGGGCGCCAACCTCTCCGTCGCCGTCTGGGTCGGCTTCCTCGTCCTCTTCGGCGTCGTCGACGATGACGGCGTCGTCATGGGGACCTACCTCGAAGGCGTCTTCAGGGACGCCTCGTTCGCGTCCATCGAGGAAGTCCGCGAAGCCGTCCTTCAGGCCGGGCTGAAACGGATCCGGCCGAGCCTCATGACGATGGCCACGACCGTCTTCGGCCTCGCGCCGATCTTCTGGGTGGACGGGCGGGGCTCCGATGTCATGCGCCCCATGGCCATCCCCTCCGTCGGCGGAATGGCGATCCAGGTCGTCGCGATGTTCATCCTTCCCTGCCTGTTCTGCTGGATTGAGGAACGGAGGTGGACGCGGGCGCAGGGCGCGAAGGCGGCATGACCCTGCGCTTCAACCGCACGTCGCCGGCGGGAGCATCCCGGAACGCGGCGCGTCGTCGGGACCGCGGCCCGGTCCCCCGCCCGCTACTTCACGGCTTCCTCCGCCCCCCGCACCGCCTCCCAGGCACGGGCCAGCCCCGCCCCGGTCCGGTTGTCCTTTCCCTTCTCCCCGACATCCGCCGCCGTCGCCTCGAGAATCTCGCGGACCCGCCAGGCGGGGAGTTCGGGCGCAGCGGACAGCATGAGGGCGGCGACGCCGCTGATGTGCGGACTGCTGAAGGAGTTCCCCTGGATCTTCGTGTTGGGGTCGATGTACCCCTTGTCGGCGGCGGCGAGAACCGGGTAGCCGGGTCCGGTGAACCCGCAGACGTCGGGCTTCGTCAGGCCCGGGGGATGGGGATGGTCGCCGTAGAACCGGACGGAGGCCCATTCCACCGGGCCGAGTGAGCAGAATTTCGGGACGTTGAGGTCCTGGTCGAGCCCGCCGGCCCCGATCACGCACGGGATCCCCTCGGGGATCCGGATCTGCACGGGGATCGGCTGCTGCTGCTGGAAGTTCCCGCACCCGGAGACCAGGACCAGCCCCGCGCAGACGGCCTGCTCGGACATCAGGCGCCAGAATCCGCGGCCGTTCCCGAGCCCCGGGATGCTGAACGACATGTTCAGGATGTCGGCCCCGTGCTCGAGGGCGTACTGGATCGCCAGCGCCGCCCCCCGCGTGCTCATGCCCTTGAGGAGCATCAGCTGCGCCCGCGGCGCGACCCCCGTGACCGTCCCGCCCGCCCCGTCGCCGGCGACGATCCCCGCCGTCCATGTTCCGTGCTGCTGCGGACCGGCCGCGCGCACCTCGCAGGTCCCCGTCTCGAAGTCGTACCCGTAGAGGTCGTCCACGTACCCGTTCCCGTCGTCGTCCTTCCCGTTGTTCGGCGTCTCCCGGGGGTTTCTCCAGATGTTGCCGCGGAGATCCTCGTGCGCATAGTTGGTCCCGGCGTCGAGCATCGCCACAACCACACCCTCCCCCGCGAGCGCGCGTTCCTTCCAGACGCGCACCGCCCCGATCTTCTCGAGGTTCCAGGGCACGACGAGACCCTCCGCCGAGAACGGCCCGCGCTTCCCCCGCGCAATGACCTCGGAGACGCGCCCGGGGCCGGCGGCCGGCGCCCGCTCCGTCCCGGCGTAGACGTACCGCACCGCGTCCAGCGCCGCGACGTTCCGGATCTTCGCCGGGGAAAGCGTCGCGACCACGGCGTTCACGATCCAGAGCCGCTCCGCGCCGTCGGGGGCGCCGGCCGCCTTCAGCACGGCCTCCTGCTCCCCGTTCGCCGCCAGCGCCTTCAGTTTCGCAATGACCTCACGCCGCAGTTCCGAGCGCTTCCCCCCGGCGTTCTCCCGGCAGAACGCATCGAACCCCGCGGGCATCGCCAGGAGCTGCGACCGGCAGAGGACGATCACAGGAACGGGACGGTCCTGAGCCAGGGCGGCCACGACGGGCGGCGCCATCTTCTCCTCGACCGCCTCTTCCGCGGACAGGCGGGGAACCAGGGTGAGGGCCGCCAGGACGAGCAGGGTCCGCGGCATGGGCGGTCTCCAGGAGGGCGAGGGCGGGGCGCCGGGCTACTTCGATTTCGATTTCAGCACGAAGAGCAGCATCGTGACGAAGGCGCCCACGAGGGCCCCGCCGATCGCGATGAACCCGACCGGCACGCTCGGCTTCATGACGACGAGGGAGACCTCCACCGAGGTCATGTTCATGGCGATGAAGCCGAGGAGTCCTCCCAGGAGGACCACGCCGAGTCCCAGCTTGATCTTGGCCATGTTCGGATGGCTTCCAAAGGGTCTTCCGGTTGATCCGGCCGGGTCCGGCCGCGGTTTCGGGGCGGCCCGGACCCATGCTACTCCCGTGGCGGCGGCGCTGCTGCCGGATTATGCGGTCCCGCGGGGAGGTCCGGGCTGCCGGATGTCGCCAAGTCGCGGAAGTTGTGCATCGATGGAAGGGCCATGGACCCGCTGACCGAGCCGACGCCCGCCGGATCCTCGTCCCGGTCAGGCCGGGCTCGGCGCCGGCCCGCTCCGGGCCCGGCTGCTGACGCGGCCGGTTCGCGCGTACCCGGAGTGCCGGGTCCGGCGGTGCGGTGCTGCTCATCGGGCACATCTGAATTGCGCGGGTGCGGCGGCCGGGGGAGAGCCCCGGAGACTCCGCCAGTCGGGCCGGGCCCATGACGTCCGGACGAAGCCCGGCGACCGGTGGATGCCGGCGGCGGGGGCGATGTTCGGGGCGGGATGGGCCCTGACCGGAGCCTGACCCGGAATCGCGCTCGACCGGTTGGGGGAGGGAAAGGCCTGCGCGCCGGCGACGCCGGCCGGGCTGATCGGAGGAACCCGGCTCGACGGCCCCGCGCCGGCGTTTCCGCTCAGGCCCCTCCGGCCTCCTTCCACCCGAGATACCCCTCCGCGAGATTCGTCGCACGAACCCCGTGCTTCCGGAGCAGGGCACAGGCCCGCGCGGACCGGTTCCCGGAATGGCAGTACACGAGCACCGGCCGGTCCTTCGGCACCTCGTCCAGCCGCGATCGGAGCCGCGTGTGCGGAATGTGCGTCGCCCCCGCCAGATGCCCCTTCGCAAACTCCCCCGCGCGCCTCACATCGAGCACGAACGAGGACGCCGCCGACGACCGGGCCTCCGCCGCGGTCACCTCCGGCTGGGTCTCGAGCGCCCCGCCCCCGCGCCGGTACGCCTCCAGCTCCGCCGCGGGAACGTACCCACGGATGTCGTCGATCCCGATCCGCACCAGCGCCCGCACCGCCTCCTCGACCCCGCCGGCTTCCGCCACCAGCACGACCGCCTCCTCCTCCCCCACCATCGAGCCGACATCCGTCGCAAACGCCCCCTCCACCGGATGCGACAGCGCGCCCGGCAGATGCCCCGCCCGGTAGTCCTCCCAGGCACGCGTGTCGATCACCGCCGACCGGCGCCCGTCGATCCCCCCCAGCTCCCCCGCCCCCAGCCGCCTCGGCTCCGGCAGACGACCCAGCACCCGCGGCCCCGCCTTGTTCTCACGCTTCATCCGCGCAAAATACAGCGGCGGCTCCGGCTGCCCCTCCAGGATGAACTTCAGGAACGTCCCCTCATCCGTCGCCGCACGGAGGGCGGGATTGAAGCGCTTCTCGTACCCCACCGTCGTCTGGGGGACGGCGCCGAGGGCCTTGCCGCAGGCCGATCCGGCCCCGTGGGCGGGCCAGACCTGGAGCCAATCCGGGAGTGCGTCGAGGAGGCGGACGGAGCGGAAGAGGCGGCGCGCGGAGGCGTCGGCCTCTCCGGCCATTCCGGCGGCGGATTCGAGGAGATCGGGGCGTCCGAGGTCGCCCACGAACAGGAAGTCCCCTGAGGCGAGGCCCATCGGCTGGTCGGCCCCCGATCCGCGGTCGGTGACGATGAACCCGATGTGTTCCGGCGTGTGTCCCGGGGTGTGGAGGACCTTGAACTCGATCTTGCCGACCGTGAAGACGTCGCCGTCCCTGAGGAGGCGGTGCGGGTACGCCCCTCCCCCCGGCTTCCGGTGGGGCCATTCGTACGTCCACTCCGGGCCGCCCTCCGCCGACAGGTAGACGGTGGCTCCCGTCCGTTCTGCGAGTTCGCGCGCGCCGGAGAGGAAGTCGGCGTGGATGTGCGTCTCCGCGACCGCGGTCAGGGTGAGTCCCTCCCGTCCGGCCAGGTCGATGTAGCGGTCCACGTCGCGCTCGGGATCGATCACGATCGCCTCGCCGGTCCGCTGGCACCCGATCAGGTACGCCGCGGCGGCGAGCATGTCGTCATAGACCAGTCGAAAGAGCATGGTGACCTCCGGCCTGCGGGAAAACCGCCCCGAGATGCGGCGGCGGAGCGGGACTGTACCGCACGGACGCGCGAAACCGGATCCCCGCGCAGCGGGCGGCCGGCTCGCCTACCGGCCGGGGGGCAGGACGTACGGACGCCCCCACGGATCTTCCGCGGACGGCGCGGCGGGGGACGCGGGGTGGCGTGGCGCGACCGCGTCGGCATAGGCCAGCCACGTGCCGACCAGCGGGACCGCGGCGATCAGGCTCTGGACCAGCAGAACGAGCACCGTCGTGGCATGGCGGACATCGGCGCCGAAGGAAAGGCTGGCGACGACCGGGACCATGCCGAGGGAGAAGGTGAGGGCCACGGCGGCCAGGCCGAGAACGAGGAAGTAGGCAAAGAGGTACAGCTTCCTGCCTTCCGTCATCTCCGCCGAGTACTGGATCGCCGATTCCGCGTCGGCCACATCCCCCGCCATGCGGGCAGGGAGCGCAAAGCACCACGCGTAGGCCTTGATGATGCCGGGAATCACGAACAGGAGAACCCAGGGGATCAGCCGCAGACCGACCCAGAACGCAGTCCCGAAGCAGACGAGAAAACTGCCGAGCCCGTTCTGAATCCCGAGCAGGGCATCCACCTTCTCACCGCGACCACGGGCCGCCAGGGAGGAGTAGACCACGCTCGACAGCAGGATGTTCAGGAACTTCCCGAGCAGCGTGCTGAAGCCCCAGACCAGCACACCTGTGGCATCCCCGCCCGGCACGGCCGCGCCGCACGTCGTGCAGAATCGGTGCTCCGGCACCGGCCCCTCCCCGCTGTTCTCCGCACGTCCTCAGAGCTTCTTCATGAATTCCAGCCATTGGACCTCGTACGCGTCCAGCTTCTTCTCCGGCAGATGCAGCTCGAGCGCCTCACGCCAGGGCTTCCCTTTCCGGATCTCCGCGAAAAACTTCTGGAAATCCCGCCGGAACGGTTCGTTGTTTCCCTTCATCGCGTAGTACACGATCGACCAGCTCTGCGCATAGAGCGCGTGCCGGTCGCCGGCGTGCCACTGCGGGACGGTGATCCGGAACAGCTCCTTCCACCGGTAGGCGCTCCCGTTCTCGATCCGCTTGCGGATCTGCTCGAAGTTGGTGACGAAATCCCCGTCCTCCCGGATCAGCGTCCCCAGAACCAGCTTCCGGCCGTCGGCGCTGATGTCCGCGGCGCCCAGATACTCCGCAATCCCCTCATTCATCCAGATCGGCGTCCGGGCGGCGAGCACATCGAAAAACTGGTGCCACCCCTCGTGCAGGAACGTATCGATCGTGTCCTTGCCGATCCCGCAGATCTGATAGTGGTCCTGCTGGTCGAACAGCTGCAGGTACTTGAACGTCGGATCGTAGAAACCCAGAAGGTTCTCCGTGGAGTGGTCCTTCATGACCGCCCCGGCGAATGCGTCGAATTCCGGCTTGTTCCTCAGAAAGAACACCTTGAACATCTTCCCTTTCGGCCACTCGTTCTCGGGCATCCCCGCGATGCGCATGTACTCCTTCCGCGCCAGCTCGAGCATGTTGGCGACGTTGACGAGCTGCGCGCTCGGCTTCAGCAGCTGCTCGATCTTCGCCTTCTCCAGCGGCTTCGCAGGGTCGAGCTTCGCGACCTCCGCCTCCACCGCGGACAGCGCGTCCAGGTCGGCCCCCATGTCCGAAACCACACGGTAGACTCCGCTCCGGGTCGAGTACTCGAACCGGCGCCAGGAGCGCGGGTACTTCTTCCGGTACGGCCCCTCGATCACCGCCCGCAACCCCTTCGCATCGTCCGCGTACGACTCCGGGATCGGGCCGTTCAGCGCCTCCAGCGCCTCGTCCCACCGTCCGAACTGGTGCAGCAGGAGGGCGTACTGGAAGCGGAACCAGCAGTCCTTCTTGAGCTCGATGGCCCGGGCGAAGTGCTCGAGGGCGGGGGCGTCCCTGCGGAGATCGCGGTGCGCGAGGCCGCAGTTTCCCCACCAGAGCCACTCATCCTCGGGGTCCATCGTGCCCCGGGCGCGTTCCAGGATCGCGAGCGCCTCCGCGGGCTTGTCCTTGTCCAGGAGATCGATCGCCTGATTGCACGCGTCGACCCCGGTGGGGCCGGGAGCCTGCGCGCGGGCGGGGGACGGGAAGAGAGCAACAGCCATCCACAACGCGGACGCAAGGCGCGCGAAGGTGCCCAATCGACGGTCTCCTCTCCAACTCCCGGTCCATGGAAAACTTCCCTCCGGGGAGGACTCTAGCGGACGACCCGGAGGGAAATCAAGCGGACGGCGGCGCGCGGACCGCCACCACGGGGGGAGCGCCCGGGGCGCGGCTCCCACCCCGCCGATTTTTTTCCCCGCGTCCCCCCGGAACTTCACTTGCGCGTTCACCGGAACCGGGACTACAAGAGGGACATGCAGCGCACCGTTGCCCGCATCGCCCTCCTGGCCATCGTCCTGCCGGCTTCGCTGCCGGCGTGGGCGGACCCCCCTCCGCCGGACCGGTTTGAGGAGGACGCAGCGCGGGAGCGGGTGCGGAAGGAACTGGAAGGGCTGGATCCGTCAGCCGTGGCGACGATGCTGCGGTCGTTGCTGGAGGAATCGGCGGCGCTCGAGCACCGGTTTGACGAGGCCGCGACGGCGTTCGGGGAGGCGGAGACGCGTGTGAAAGCGGCCGAGGCGGCGCTCGGGACGGAACCGGCGCCGGACCTGTCCTCGATCCGCCTGGAGTCCCGGTCGTGGCGCGCGATGAAGGCGGAGCGGGCGTGGAAGGCGGCGGGGACGGAAGTCGCGTGGCTGGCGCGCCGCGGCGTCCTCCGCGGGGAGCTGGGGACGGCGCTCGATGCGTTGCGCAGGTCGGCGGAGGAGACGAGCGCGTCCGCGGCGGAGCTCTCGACGCACCGGATGAGGCTCGCGGTCGT
>JABWAY010000456.1 GCA_013360825.1 Candidatus Brocadiia bacterium
TGTCGTTCGAACAGAACGAGGCCATCGTGCATTACGGCGCGGAAGCTACGCACTTCGGCGTGATCCTGGCCGGTACGGTAACGGCGTCGGTAATTGCCGCCGGACCCGGGCACTGGCCCTTCCCCATCCGCGGATGCACACGCGGGCGTTCGTGATGCGGCCCCTCGCGGAGATCGCCCCCGCGCTGCGCATCCCCGGGAGGGGAACCGCCGGGCGGATCTGGGAGCGGCTCGCCCGCGGATGAGCCGCGCCGGCCGGCCGTCGCGCCGACCTTATTCCTTGCCAAATCCGCGCCACGGAGCGAAAACGGCCCTCCATGATGAGGGTGGTTCACACGGTCGCGGAACTTCACAAGATTCTGCTGCCGTACTGGCGCAAGGGCGATCCGATCGGATTCGCGCCGACCATGGGCGCCCTCCATGACGGACACTGCTCCCTCCTCCGCCAGAGCAGGGCCGACCACAACGCCCTCACCATCGCCTCCATCTTCGTCAACCCCCTCCAGTTCGGCCCGGGAGAGGACTACGACGAGTACCCCCGCGACCTCCAGAACGACGTCAAGATCGCGCGCGAAGCGGGGGCCGACCTGGTCTTCGCGCCGAGCGTCGCGGAGATGTACCCGCGCGGGTTCGTGACGTTCGTGGACATGGAGAAGCTGACCGAGAGGCTCTGCGGCGCGCACCGCCCGGGGCATTTCAAGGGCGTCCTCACGGTGGTCTTCAAGCTGTTCGCGGTCGTGCGCCCGAATCACGCGTACTTCGGCCAGAAGGACTACCAGCAGTCGGTGATCATCCAGCGGATGATCACGGACCTGAACCTCGACGTGAAGATGCACATCATGCCGATCATCCGGGAGCCCGACGGGCTCGCGATGTCCAGCCGGAACGCGTACCTCGGGACGAAGCACCGGCAGGAGGCGCTGGTCCTCCACCAGGCGCTCGACCGCGCGAAGGAGCTGATCGGCGGCGGCGAGAAGAACGTGAAAAAGCTCCAGGCGGAGGTGCGCCGGCTGATCGGGGCGGTGAAGGGCGCGAAGCTCGACTACGTCTCGATCGTGCATCCGGAAACGCTGGAGGACGTGAACGACGTCTCCGGGAAGACCGTGGTCCTCGTGGCCGCGCGGTTCGGAAAGACGCGCCTGATCGACAACGTCATCGTCGACTGACCGCCGGGGCGCGCCCCGGGAGCCGGACTCCTACGGGGCCTTCTTGACCCGCGGCGCCCGCGCCTTCTTCACCGGCGCCTCCGGCTCCGCCGGTTTCGCGACCGCCGGCGTCGAGATCGCCGCCACGGCCGCCTGCACCTTCTCCGCCGGCGGGGGCGCGGCCGGCGCCGTCCGCTCCGCCACCGCAGGAGGCTCGCTCCCGCGCCTCCCCGCGTAGTCGTCGTCCTCGAACGCGTCGTCGTCCCCGTAGAGCTCCTGCGGCTGGTACCCGGGCAGCTTCGACCGCTCCAGCTCCTCGTGGAACGCCTTGATCACCCGCTCCGACAGCACCTCGCGCCCCGCCGCATGGATCGGATGCGCCACGTCCGCGTACAGCTTGTGCCGCCCGTCCTCCATCTGGATCTTCCGCTTCACCGGCAGCCGCGCCCCGCAGTCGTTGCAGAAATTCGAGCGCAGATGGTTCTTCCCGCCGCACTTCGGACAGCGATCCGTGAGCTTCCGCGACGGCATCGCCACGAACGGCCCCTTGGCGCCGTCGATGATCTTGATGTCGCGCACCACCATCGCGTTGTCGATCGTGATCGTGCAGAACGCCCGCAGCTTGTCGTTCGGGCGGTTCACGAGCTTGATCCGGACTTCACTGATCGTCATGGTCCATCCCTCTATTCCCGTCATCCCGCCGCCGGCCGCGCGCTGCGCACGACCCGTAACCGGCCCATCGCCGAAAGTTCCCCGTCCCGCACCACCCGCTCCCCTTCTTCGCGGTCCCGCACGGGCATCCAGACCGTCGAGCCGCTTCCGGTCACCCTGGCACCGAAAGGAGCCCGCCGCTGCGCGCACGCGAGGACCCGCGCCAGGCGGGGCTCCGCGGACAGCGCGGCGGATTCGAGGCGATTCCCACAGACGCTTTCAAGAACGTCCGGCGCCCCCGCGGAAAGCCGGTCGAGAAAGACTCTAGCGACCGCACGGGGCGCGGTCAAATCGAAAGAGAACGCGCGGTAGACGTCGGCGGTGAGGGTCGGGAAGTCCGGGGTCAGGAGGACGAAATGCATCGGCGGCGGGTCCGGGACAGGCTCCACGACCTCCCCGCGCCCCGTGCAGAGCGCCGTCCCGCCCTCGAGGAAGAAGTTCACGTCCGACCCGAGCTGCGCCGCCAGCGCGTGCAGCGCCTCCCGGCTGAGCGCCAGCCCCCAGAGGCGGTCGAGGGCGAGAAGCGCCGCGGCGGCGTCCGCGCTCCCCCCGCC
>JABWAY010000089.1 GCA_013360825.1 Candidatus Brocadiia bacterium
GTCGTGCTGCCGCCGAACGTCGAATCGCCCGGGGCGACCGTCCCGGCGTCGGCGGGGGCGCCCGTGCGGCGCTATTCGATCGACAATGTCCGCGCCGGTGAGGCGAATCCGCGGCGCCGTCCGGGCGGCCTGGAGGTGATCCAGGCGGAGGGACTGCACGGCGTGGATTCCGTGAAGCCGCTCGGCGGGGGCGACGGGGTGGGGTTCTAGGATGCGTCTCCCGCACGCCGCCGCGCTCGCGCTTCTCCCCCTGGCCGCCTTCCGGGCGCAGGCGGACCCGCCCGCGGGGAACCGCGAGCCGGCCCCTCGGCTTCCCGCGATCGCCGCGTTCGAGGACGAGGTTGCGCGGCTCGCCGAGTCGGCGCGGCCATGGCTGGTGCAGATCTCCTGCCATTACCGGTTCGGGAAGGGGGATGAGGACGGCGACTTCGTGCTCCGGAATGAGTATTCGGGGGCCATCCTCGGCGTGGAGGACCGGAAGGCCTGGGTCGTCACGGTGGCGAGTGCGGTGCGGGGCGCGCGGCGGGTGGACGTGATCCTGCCGGGAGGGGACGATCTCCCTGCCGAGGTCGTCGGGATCGACGACGCGTCGAACCTGGCGCTGGTCAGTTTCGATCCGGAGAACCGGAAGCTCCAGGCCGCGCCGCTGGCGGACAGCGAGGGCCTCAAGCCCGGGCAGTTCGTGCTGGCGCTCGGCAACCCGTACGGGCTCGAGCACTCGGTGGCGTCCGGGGTGGTCAGCGGCGTGCGGCGGAGCGTCGGCGGGTTCGGGGCTTCCTTCACGGGCCTGATCCAGATCACGGCGGCGATCAATCCGGGCGACGCGGGCGGAATTCTCCTGAATTCCCGCGGGGAAGTCGTCGGGATCCTTTCCAGCACCTTCCAGCGCGCGACGACGGGGGATGTCGAGAGCCTGCTCGACGAGTTCATGGAGGACTTCGACTGGGGCGCGATTCTCAGGAAGGCGCGCGTGAAGGAGGGCCAGGACCTGGTGCCGCGCGACCTGGAGGCGCTGATCCGGAAGCTGATGGAGGAGCGCAAGAAGGCGCTTGTGAAGAAGCGCAAGAGCGACTCGCGGATCGCGGCGCAGGACCTGGGGGCGGAGGGGATCAATTTCGCGATTCCGAGCTCGGTGGTGAAGCGGATCACGGGCGAGCTCCGGCTGCACGGGAAGGTCGACCGCGGGTATCTCGGCGTCCACGTCGTCCCCGTCGAGTCGGCGCTTCGGAAACACCTCGGCCTGGAACCCGGGCGCGGGGTGGAGGTGTTGATCGTGGGGCCGGGGTCCGGGGCGGCGGAGGCGGGGGTGGAGGTGCACGATGTGATCGTGCAGATCGACGGGCAGGATGTCCGGGACATGACGTCGGTGGCGGAGTCCGTCGGCGTGCACAAGCCTGGGGAGACGGTGACGCTGACGATCCGGCGGGGGAACGACGAGCGGAAGGTGGCTGTGACACTCAGGGGCCGGTAGGAGGAGACTCCGATGCGGACGCGTCTGATGACCGCCGCGCTGGTGCTGTTCGCGGGCGGGATGGCCGGTGCGCTGGAGGGGGACGTCGCGGGGTGGGTGCGGGATCTGGCATCGGAGGATCCCGCGGTGCGCGACGCGGCGGAGGAGAAGCTGTCGCGGGCCGGCGAGTCGGCGCGCGCGGCGATCGAGGAGGCCGCGCGGAGCGAAGATCCCGAGGTCGTGATGAGGGCGAACCGGCTGCTCCGGCGTCTGGCTTCGGGCCCGCAGGCGCCCGCCGATCCGCCGGAGGTTCGCCGTGGACCGCGTCCTTCCGTGTCGATGCAGGTGATCACGCGGGACGGGCGCGCCACCGTCACGCAGGGGGCGGACGGGCATGTCCGCGTCGTCGAGACGCGGACGGGGCAGGAGCCGCAGACCTATGAGGCCGACTCGCCCGAGGAGTTCGCGGAGAAGTTCCCCGAGATCGCGAAGAAGTACGGGCTCGGCGACGGGTCCGGCGGGTTTTCCTTCGGCGGCGGGCGGAAGG
Organism: Candidatus Brocadiia bacterium; assembly: GCA_013360825.1. GTDB lineage: Bacteria > Planctomycetota > MHYJ01 > WSZJ01 > WSZJ01 > WSZJ01. The sequence goes on from JABWAY010000089.1 coordinate 1,998, forward strand.
CTCCGGGGGTATCGCCCGAGGACGAGGAACTCCTGCGCGAGCTGGAGCGGATGACACGGGACCTGCTGGACCGGGAGCGCGAGGGGCGCCGCGCGCAGCGGGAGGGGCAGGATCTGGACGAGCTTCAAAAGGAGCTGGAGGAGGCTCTGCGGGAGCTGAAAGAGCCCGGGGCGGGAGCAAGCGGGCTCCTGGGTGTCCGCGTCGCCGCGATCGACGAGGCGCTGCGCACGCAGCTCGATCTCCCGGAGGGCGGTGTCCTCGTCAGGGAGGTCGAGGAGGGCTCCCGCGCCGAGGCGATCGGAGTGCAGGAGTACGACGTCCTCCTCACGGTCAACGGGTCGCCCGTCGCGTCCGCGGCGGACATCCGGAGGGCGATGACCGGCAGGGGCCGGGAGCTCACCGTCGAGATCGTCCGCGAGGGCGAACGGAAGACGCTGACGGCGGACGGGAAATAGCCGCCCCGGAGCGCGGACCATGAGCGCACAGTGGCGGGTCACCGTCGTCCTTCTGTTCCTCGCGGGCCTGGCGCTCGGCGCCGGCCTGCATAAGTTCTGGGCGCAGACCCTTCCGGCCTCCCGCCTCACCGCGGACCGCGAGCGCGCCTTCCGCGAACTCGCCGCGAACCCGGGGACGCTCGGGACCTTCCCGCTCGTCTCCTCCCTCGTCTCCGAATCCGTCGTCCTCATCACCGCGATCCGCCGCGCCGACGGGATCTTCGCGCGCACGGCCGACTCGCGGGGAAGCGGTTTCGTGGTGGATGCGGACGGCCACATCCTCACGAACGACCACGTCGTCGCGGGGGCGGAGGAGATCGTCGTCACGCTTCCGGACGGCACCCGGCTGACGCCGACCGTGGTGGGGACGGATCCGGACACGGACATCGCCCTTCTCAAGGTCGCGGCCGCGAACCTCCGTCCCGTGAATCTCGGGGACAGCGACGCCGTCCTGGTCGGGGAGTGGGTGCTGGCGGTCGGGGCGCCTTTCGGACTGGCGAACACGGTCACGGCGGGGATCGTGTCGGCGAAGGGTCGGAGCGGGATGACCGGGCCGGCGTACCAGGGATATATCCAGACCGACGCGGCGGTGAATCCGGGAAACTCAGGGGGGCCGCTGGTGAATCTGCGGGGCGAGGTGATCGGGATCACCTCGGCGATGGCCTCCCCCAGCGGCGGATACGACGGGATTTCCTTCGCGATCCCCGCGAACCGGGCGAAGTTCGTGATGGCGAAGCTGCGCGAGAGCGGGACGGTCGTCCGGGGATACCTGGGGGCGCAGTTCGCGGACCTGAACGAGGATCTCGTCCGGTGGGTGAACGCGAACACGAACGTGCGGGCCGCGGACGTCCAGGGGCTCCGGGAGAAGCTTCGTTACGGGGATGCGAAGGGGGTGTTCGTGCTGGACGTGGTCCCCGGCGGGCCGGCGCAGGCGGCGGGGCTGAGGCTGGGGGATTTCATCACGGAGATCAACGGGCAGCCGGTCGTTTCCCAGCCGCAGCTCAAGGAGCAGATCGCGGGGCTGACGCCGGGGGAGGAGGCCGCGCTCACGTTCCTCCGCGCCGGCGCTCCTCAGCGCGCGACGGTCCGCGTCGCCCGGCGCCCCACCGTGCGTTAGCCGATCCTTGCCCGGGCGGATCGAAACCGGTTCACTCGCTTCCATGAAACCCCGACTCTCGCACGTGGATGCCCGCGGAAAGGCCCGGATGGTGGATGTGGGGCTGAAGGCGGTGACGGTCCGTTCGGCGACGGCGGAGGCGGTGGTGCGGATGAAGCCTGCGACGCTGGCGCTGATTCAGGCGGGGGGGATGAAGAAAGGGGACGTGTTCGCGGTGGCGCGGCTGGCGGGGATCATGGCGGCGAAGCGGACGCCGGAGCTGATTCCGCTCTGTCATCCGATCGCGCTGGCGGGGGTGACGGTGGAGATCACGGCGGAGCCGCCGGACGGGGCGCGGATCTGTGCGACGGTGCGGGCGGCGGACCGGACGGGGGTGGAGATGGAGGCGATGACGGCGTGCGCGGTGGCGGCGCTGGCGCTGTACGACATGGCGAAGGCAGTGGATCGCGGGATGCGGATCGAGGACGTGAGGCTGCTGGCGAAGTCCGGGGGGAAGAGCGGGGACTACCGGGCGAAGGCGGCGCCGCGGAGGGGCCGGTGAGCGACGGGGAGGGGGCGGTCGCGGAGCCGCCGGGGTGGCGTCGCGGGCTGGCGGGGCTGGTGATCGGCCAGTCGCTGGGGGCGTTCTGCGACAACGCGTACAAGTTCGCGATCACGCTGATGGTGACGCAGAGCATCCTGAAGGGGCCCGGGGAGGACGGGGAGGTCCGGGCGGCGCAGTTCCTGACGTGGACGGGGCTGGCGTTTCTGCTTCCGTTCATCGTGCTGAGCCCGGTTGCGGGGCCGCTGTCGGACCGGGTGAGCAAGCGCGGGATCCTGATCGGGATGAAGCTGGTTGAGGCGCTGGTGTATCTGGCGGGGATCCAGGCGCTCGGGAGCGGGAATCCGGCCGGGCTGCTGGTGGTGCTCTGCGGGACGGCGATTGCGAGCGCGATTTCGAGCCCGGCGAAGTACGGGATCCTGCCGCAGATGCTCCCGGCGGCGCGGCTGCCCGCGGGGAACGGGGTGCTGCAGCTCTCGACGATGATTTCGGTGATCGCGGGGATCGTGGCGGCGGGGGCGGCTGTGGAGCACCTCGGGGCGCGCCTGCCGGTGATCGCGTTCGTGCTCGCCGGGCTGTCGGCGCTCGGCGCGGCCGCGTCCGGGCTGATTCCCGCGCTGCCGGCGGTGAGCACCCGGTCGTCGTGGAACGTGATCGGGGAATTCGCGGGGCACTACAGGACGATCCTGGCGTCCCGGACGCTGCGGCTGAGCGTGCTGGGGATCGTCTGGTTCTGGTTCCTTGCGGTGCTGTTCCAGACGAATGCGCCGCTCTACGGCACGGTCTCGATGATGCTGACGGAGTTCCGGGCGAGCGCGCTGCTGGCGGCGGTCGCGCTGGGGATCGGCGCCGGGTCGTTCGTCGCGGGGATGGTCTCGGGCGGCAAGGTGGAACTCGGGCTGGTGCCGCTCGGCTCGGTCGGGCTTTCGGTCTTCTGCATCGCGCTTCACTGGACCACGGGGTCGTACGTGGCGGCGTCGGCGGCGATGTTCGCGCTGGGGTTCAGCGGAGGGTTCTTCCTGATTCCGCTGGTCTCGCTCGTGCAGCAGGAGGCGCCGGCGGACGGAAAGGGAGGGATGGTCGCGGCGTCGAACATGCTCGAGTTCGGCGCGATGGCCGGGGCGACGGGGGTGTACTGGCTCCTGACGACTGCCCTGCGCCGCCCGCCGGAACAGGTCTTCCTGATCGCGGGCGTGGCGACGCTTCTGGCCACGGTCTATGTGGTCCGGCTGCTGCCGGAAGCGCTGGCGCGGCTGGTGCTGTGGTTTGCGACGCGGACGGTTTATCGCCTGACGGTGCTGGGGCGCGAGAATCTCCCGGACAAGGGCGGCGCGCTGCTGGTCTGCAACCATGTGAGCTACGTCGACGGGCTGCTGGTGCTGTCGTCGACGCGGCGGTTCATCCGGTTTCTCGTCTTCAAGGGTGTCACGCAGATCCGCGGATTGAGCTGGATCGGGCGGATGCTGCGGATCATTCCGATCGACGAGCACAGCGGGCCGAAGGCGCTGCTGCGGTCGCTGGAGGTCGCGAGCGACGCGCTCAACAACGGCGAACTGGTCTGCATCTTCGCGGAGGGCGAGATCAGCCGCACCGGGCAGCTCCTGCCGTTCCGCGGGGGGATGGAGCGGATTCTCAAGAAATGTCCCGGGGTCCCGGTGATCCCTGTGAATCTGGACGGCGTCTGGGGGTCGATCTTCTCGCGGGCCGGGGGGCGGTTTCTGTTCAAGCGTCCGCGGCAGGTGCCGTATCCGGTGACGGTTTCGTTCGGGAAGCCGCTGCCGGGGACGTCGACCCCCGCCGAGGTGCGGCAGGCGATCCAGGACCTGGCGACGGAGGCGTTTTTCGAGCGGAAGTCGCGCTGCGAGCCGCTCGGGGAGCAGTTCATCCGGACGTCGCGGAAGATGTGGCGGCGGTTCGCGGCGGCGGATCTGTCGGGCGCGAAGGTGACGCACGGGCAGCTGCTGGTGAAGGCGGCGTTCGTGGCGCGGGCGATGCGGGAGCACTGGGACGGGCAGGAGCGGGTCGGGCTACTCCTGCCGCCGAGCGTCGGCGGGTTCGTGGCGAACTGCGCGGTGCTGCTCGCCGGAAAAATCCCGGTCAACCTGAACTACACCTCGAACGAGGAGTCGCTCCGGTCGTCGGCGAAGCAGTGCGGGCTCCGGAACATCCTCACGTCGAAGGCGTTCCTGGAGAAGCTCCCGCTTCCCGAGGTCGCCCCGTTCCTCTACATGGAGGACCTGGCGCCGAAGGCGACGCTGCCGGCGAAGCTGCGTGCGCTGGCGGCCGCCCGGCTGATGCCGCGGGGGATGCTGTCGCGGTGGGCGGGGCGGACCGGGCGGCCGAAACCGGACGACGTCGCGGGGATCATCTTTTCGAGCGGGTCGACGGGGGAGCCGAAGGGCGTGCAGCTGACGCATTTCAATCTCACGTCCAACATCCAGTCGTTCCTGCAGGTCTTCGACATGAGGCAGGACGACGTGCTGATGGGGATCCTACCGTTCTTCCATTCCTTCGGGTTCCTGACGACGCTCATCCTCCCGGCCTGCGTGGGTGTCGGGGTGGCCTTTCACGCGAACCCGCTCGACGCGCGCGTGGTCGGGCACCTCTGCCGCACCTTCGGGGGGACGTTCCTGCTCGCGACGCCGACGTTTCTCCAGTCCTACACCCGGCGCTGCGAGCCCGGCGACTTCGGCTCGCTGAAGCACGTCGTGGTCGGCGCCGAAAAACTCCAGGACCGGGTCGGCGCGGCGTTCCGCGAAAAATTCGGGATCGACCCGCTGGAGGGGTACGGCACGACCGAGTGCAGCCCCGTGATCGCCGTCAACACCCCCGGATACCGGTCCCGCGGTTTCCACCAGGCCGGCAACCGCCGCGGGACGATCGGCCAGCCCGTGCCGGGGGTCAGCGTCCGCATCCGGCACGTCGAGACCGGAGAGATCGTGCCGTTCGGGCAGGAGGGGGTCCTCTACGTCCGCGGGCCCAACGTGATGAAGGGGTACCTCGGCAAGCCCGAGGAGACCGACAAGGTGCTGAAAGACGGCTGGTACCGGACCGGCGACATCGCGAAGATGGACGAGGACGGGTTCATCACCATCACGGACCGCCTCAACCGCTTCTCGAAGATCGGCGGGGAGATGGTCCCGCACGTGAAGATCGAGGAGGCGCTCCACCAGGCGATCGGCGCGCGGGAGCAGGTCCTGGTCGTGACGGCGGTGCCGGACGAGAAGAAAGGCGAGCGGCTCGTGGTCCTGCACACCCTGACCGAGGTCACGGTCCTGATCGGAAAGCTCGGGTCGCTCGGGCTGCCGAACCTCTGGGTCCCGCGGGAGGACCACATCTTCCGGATCGAGGCCCTGCCGCTGCTGGGAAGCGGCAAGGCGGACCTCCGGAAGGCACGGGATCTGGCGAAATGGCATCTGGCGAAGGGCGGGCTGGGGGGGATCGAGTAGCGCTGCGAGGGCGGGGTGCCCTGCCGAATGGAGTGATGAGCCGGCTCGAATCCCTTCTTCCACCGGACCGGAGTCGAAGCGCAGCGTGAGCGGGGATGGAGGATCCGGCCTTTCGAGTCCCCGACCCTCCCGCCGCGCCGCAGAGCTCTCCTACTTCCTGACCGCGCGCAGGGTCGCCAGCGCCGTCATCTGTCCCTCGGAGAGGGCCTCGAAGCGCGCGATTTCGGAGAGCGTGCCCGGGACGCGCGTGAGGACGAGCGCCGCGCCCTGACCCGTGACACCTCGTGCCCGCGCGACGAGCCTTCCGTTCTGTACCTGGATATCTCCGGAAACGGTCCAGTCTCCGGGGTTCGAGGCGCCCGCCAGCCGCAGGGAGAGGACGCGCACGTCCCCGACGGCGGCATCCACACGGTCCCACTCGATCGTCGGGGCGACCGCCTCCACGGGGTACGAGACGGTCTTCCCGCCCTGCGTCACCCGCAGGTCGCCCCGGCCCGCGCCCGCCCGCGGCGCGGCGAATGCCGTCCCCGATGCGGAGCAGACCAGCGGCTCGCCGACCGTGATCGACCGGTCGTCGTGGTTCTTGAACGACACCGACTCCACCGTCCCCGGCTGCTTCGGCGCTTCCGCCACCCATGTCCCCCCCTGACGGCGCAGGTCGGGAGTCGGTCTCTCCATTGAGGCGGTCAGCAGAACCAGCACGGTCTCCTGCGTCGAGCACGCCACGGCCACGAGGAGCCCGCCATCGGGAAGCGGGTCCGGCACGGCGAACGGGCCGGGCGGGATCTTGCGGCCGTCGATCATCCCGCCGCGGGGCAGATCGATGGTCTCTCCCGGGTTCACCTGGACACGGGCCATCTCGGTCGGCGTCGTTCCGCCGCCGCCCTGCCCGGAGTTTTCGTCCATCGGGTCCTTCGGCGCGCCGCCGCCGTCGCCGCTGCCCCCCGGGTCCCCGGGATTCCCCGTGTCGACCGGCACGGACGCCGCGAAGGTGTCCGCGACCTCGTTCAGGCGGTTTCCGTTCGCGTCGACGACGTCGGCCAGCACAACGACCCAGGTCGTCACGCCGTCGCGCGGGTACCAGGGTTCGACGATCGGGACCGGCGCGTCGTTGAAGGCGTCCATCAGGCAGGACTTCATCAGGACCTTCGCGGGATCCTTCGGGTCCGTCAGGTCCCGCCACGGCCCTGCAGGCGCCAGGGGGATCCGCGGCCCGCAGCTGTCGCCGTTGGAGTCCAGCTGCTGGATGAAGACGCGGCTGGTCAGCCCGCGCTGCATCGAGATGTCGGTCCGGAATCTCACGTTCAGCTTTTTTGCCGGGATCACGGCCTTCCCGCCCTCCTTCCGCACCTGCTGGATCTGCGGCTTGATGTCGACCGTTGTGAACCAGACGGGATTGGTGAAGCACTGGTTCGAGTCGGGGTGGTAGCGCTCGAACGGCGTGGAGAATCCGCCCAGCATGACGGCACCGGTGCAGGTCGGCTGGAGATTCAGGCGCACCGCCTTCTCGCGGTCGAACGCATCGATCTCCTGGCTCGGGACGAGTTCGTTGACCTCGACGCGTTTCCGTTTCCCCTCTGCCGCCGCCCACTCCATGTACTCGAAGACGTCGCGCGGGGTCCGGAACCTGGCCGGCGTCTCGCGGTCCCACCAGTACGCGTCCACCTGCGTCAGGCGGCCGCCCCAGGTCTCCGCCGTCGCAGCCCGGAGGTTCGCGACGACGTGGCCGCAACCCCTGCGGACCGCTGCCGTCCGCAGGCCGTCGAACGCGCCGTCGCCCCCCACGAGGCCGTCGTCGTCGCGCCCCTTCTCCGCCGCGTCCCATTTGTCGTGCCACAGCCAGACCCGCTCCGTCGAACCCGGCGTGGCGGGGCCGATCTCGAATCGCAGGTCGCTGTCGATCCGGACGTCGAGCAGCGGCCCGTCCGTCACCGCCGTCCGTCCGTGGTACAGGTCGTCGATCGTCCCCCCCAGCGCGTAGGTGCGGCACTTGGCGTACGCCCCGTCGTACGCCTCGGCGCCCGAGCCCGATCCGAACAGCATCATGAACGGCTCGATCCCGTGGTGAGACATGATCGACGCCGTGACGCCCGTGGAAAAATTGAAGTCGCCGTGCGCGTCGCTCCCCGCGGAGAAGTAGACCTTCCGGATGAACGTGCCCCGGTCGGGGTCGTCGTCGAACGCGTACTGCATCCCGGCGCGCGCCATCCGGGTGTGCAGCATGAACCCCGTGGAAAGTTCCGCGTGCCAGTCGTAGCGGTCGTGCATGGCGCTCCACGGGTTAATGAAGAAGAGGTCCTCGGAGTGCCGCAGGTGGGCGCACTTTTTCTTCGGGTCGTTCCAGATCTGCAGCCCCGACGTCATGAACTGCCCGTCCCGCGTCGCCGACAGCTTTCGCGTGGAGGGATGGGCGTTCAGCCACTGCTCGATCTCGAGCGGCGTCCACGCGAACATTCCGTTGGTCGGATGCGCGGCGTAGGCATGCGCCCGGCTCCCCTTCATCTGTTCCAGCACATGTTCCTGGGAATTCACGTTCGGCACCTGTGAGACCTGCGCGTTCTTCAGGCACAGGTCGAGTTCCCGCCGGATCTGCTTCACGCGGTCGGGGTGGGAGAGACACAGGGCCAGCCGGGTCGCCGCCTTCACCTTGAATCCCGCACTGAGTTCGCCCTGGGTCGACTCGTCCCGGATCTCCTGTTCCAGCGACGTCCACTCCTCCTCGTCCCCGCCGCCCGCCCAGATCCTGCGGGCGAGGTCGAGCCCCAGCTTGACGGCCCTGGACTCCTGGATTCTGCCAATGATTCCCTTCGCGATCAGGTGCAGCGCATCGTCGAGGTACGGCATCGACGATTTCAGGAAATCGAGCTGCGAACGGTCTCCGAACCACGGGCCGGGGAAATGCGAGTGGTGCTCGTAGACGAGCGCATGCGGCCCGGGCCCCAGCGCCCCGGCGCGGTACATCGAGACCTCCTGCGCACCCGTCCGCAGTCCCATCAGCTCCCGCAGCCGCCGGTACTCCATGTCCGGCGGCGCGCTCCGGAAGGGCGGAAACTGTGGCACATCCTGGTCCGAAAAGAAGCAGTTGTGGTCGGTCGTGATGACCTTGTCGCGGAGCGCCGCGGCGTCCGGCGAGTCGATCATGCCGAGCGAATACGCCGTCCACGCCAGCATCCGCGGTGGCCCGCCCCACGCGAGCCGCGGGTCGGCGATCTGCGTGCTGTACTCCGCGGCCGTGTGGACGTGCGTGTCCCAGTACTTCCCGTCCTTCGAGAGCATCGGCATCGGCTTCACCGTCTGGACGCGCATGACCTTGATCGTGATGTCGTCCTGGTCGATGGAAGGGAAGCCCGCAGACTCCGAGGGCGGGCGGAAACGGAAGTACGAAGCCACAGCTCTGGCGGTGAAATACATGTTAGTTGCTGGGTCTGCCATCGGCACGCGGATGATTCGGTGCCAGCTCGGATAGTTGATAAAGCCGACAATCCCTGCGGGCTTCACTCTCCGAACTTCCACTTGAGACAGGTGCTCTCCGGTTTCGGACTCGACAGGAACTGACGAGAACTTCTCCCACGCTCCACCGGCTCCGTCCGCTGCGGACGTATCTCGCCCTGAGAGGATGTCGGCGGACGCCCCGTAAATCGGAGTTTCTCCCTGCCCCCAGTAGAACCTGGTAGGAGTGAACCCATGAATCGTCGCAGAACCACTACGCCACACCTTGATGTCCTTCAGCCAGACCCCATCAATCGCCATCCCCACGTTCTTCGTCTCGGGCACGAATACCAGCAGCGGAATCTCCGTCCGACCCTCGATCACCGCCCACGGCATGTCGAAGATGATCTCGTCGCGGTCCCAGACATCGGCGTACTGCAGCGTGACAGGGCCGTCTTCGAGGAGAACCCCCGTGCGGGTCGCGTCGGTCTGTTTCCCCTTCACCTCCACCGTCACCTCGAGGATGTCGGAGGAGCCCTCCGGGAGGTCCCAGTCCGCCTCGACACGCGTCTCGCCGCCGGCGGCGATGCGGACGGGGCGCGACCAGCGGCCGTTCGAGGTCTTGAGGGAGACGTCGGCCGGGAGCTCCTCGGACGTTTCGAGATTGCGGATCACGGCCCAGACCTTCGCCTTCCCGGGTTCCACGCCCATGCTCTCGACGCCGGCCGACTGGACCATGACGGCGACGCCGTCGCGGGGGCGCTCGGCGACGGAGATGTGCAGGACGTTGTTGGATGCGTTGCCTTCGCCCGGGACGTTTTCCACGGAGACGCGCGCGCGGCCGCCGTCGAGCGTTGCCTCCGCGGGAATCTCGAACTCGATGCGCTGTGTCGCGCCGGGCTCGAGCTCGGGGATGTCGAAGGTGTACTTCCGGTCGATGTCCACGGCGAGCTTGCCGCCGGCCTTTCTGCGGCCGCAGTTGGTGACGACGGCCTCCGCGAGCCGTTTCTCGCCCGGATGCCACGGGTAGGGCCTCAGGATCGCGCTGCGGACCCCCAGGTCCGGCTTCCCGGCGTCGGCACACGCGAGCGCGGCTTCCAGATCGAGCACGGTCGTGCGGTAGACGTTCTGGAAATTCGGGGTGCCGATGCGGGGGCCGCTGTCGACGAGGATGCGGCGGACCTCCCCGGCGGTGAGCTTCGGGTCGGCGAGCCAGATGCGGGCGGCCACGCCGGCCGCGCGTGCGGCGACCGCACTGGTTCCCTCGAGGGGGCCGTACGAGTCCCCGGGGCGCGTCGATTGCGAGCTCGGGTCACCTGCGAGTTCGGTCTTGGGGGTGAGATTGGCGCGCGTCGAGACCGCGGTCACACTGTGGGAGGGCATCCCGTCCCTGTCGGACAGGACGGTCCCGCTCGACGCCGTGCACGAGACAGCCCAGGGATGCGCCGCGGGCCAGTAGTCCTGCGTGCCGCTGGCAATGCCTGCCGCCGCGACGACGAGGACGCCCTGCTCCTGGCAGCGGTCGAGCGCCTCCTTCAGCGACGCCGACCCCCGCGGCGCGCCGAGCGGGATGCAGATGATCCGGGCCCCCTGCTTGAGCGCGTACTCGATGCCGATCGAGAGCATCGGCGCGAACGTGTCGCCCGAACTGTCCGACACCACCTTCACCGGCAGGATCCGGACGCCGGGGGCGATCCCCTTCATCGCCCCTCTCCCGTCCCCGTGCGCCGCGATCAGGCCCGCCACGGCCGTCCCGTGCCCGATCCGGTCCTTCGTGTCGTCGGAGCCGTCGAGGACGTTCCATCCCGGAAGGACCGCATCCGCGAGGTCCTTGTGCGTCGCGTCGACACCGGTGTCGAGCACCGCGATGATCAGCTGCTCCGCCCGCATCACCCCGGGATCGCGGCCCGGAAACGGATCCTCGGCGGGAAGCAGGGTGGACAGAAGCGCGACACCCGTCGGCGCGACGAACACCACAAACCATGGGGACACGCGTCCCCTCAGGCAAGCAGACATGATGGCCCCCTTGAACAATTGACCCCTGATCTGCGGCCGAATCTAACGGAACGCGCCGGGGGGAGGCAAGATTCAACTCAGGAACGCCAAGTCGACGTGTCAACGCCAAGTAGAAATGTCACCGTTTCCGTCTAAGTAGAAATGTCACTCGCCCGGTCAGGGCGAGTGCACCTTGTCCGTGAAGCGTTGCAGGCT
>JABWAY010000457.1 GCA_013360825.1 Candidatus Brocadiia bacterium
GCGCATCGGCGCCGGCGAGCGCCCCGACATCGCCGTCGGCCGCTGGCCCGCACGCACCGCCGCGGAGGCGGCGGCGCTTCTGGAAAAGGTGAAGCGGATCGAGAACGCGCCCGCCGGCGAATGGAAACGGAGGATCCATCTGGTCCTGGGGAGCGCCGGATTCGGCGAGGCGATGGACTCGATGCTGAAGACCGGCGGGATGAAGCTGGCCGGGGATCTGGTCCCCGAGGCGTGGTCGTTCCGCGCGCAGTCCTCGCTTCAGCTCGGTCTCCCGTTCACGTGGCCGCACGACGACTACAACCGGAAGCTGACGGAGTGCGTGAACGAAGGCTGCCTCCTGTTCGCCTACAGCGGCCATGGATTCGAAACGGGGCTGCAGTCGCTGCGGTGGAAGGACGGCCGCTACCCGATCCTCGATCGCGACCTGGCGGCGAAGCTCAACTCCGCGGAGGGGGCGCCGTTCGCGTTCCTGTTCGCGTGCCTCACGGGATCGTTCGACGAGCCGGAGGGGGATTGCCTCGCCGAGGCGCTCGTGCGGAACCCGCGGGGGCCGGCCGCCGCGGTGGCGTCGAGCGCGATCTCGCACCCGTATGCCGACATGATCTTCGCGAAGGAGCTGATGCAGGTGATGTTTGCGAAGCGTGCGCCGACGATCGGGCAGGCGGTGGCGGCGGCGAAGCGGCGCGCGGTGCAGCCGGCGGAGGGGGACACGCTGCGGATGTTTCTGGACGGGATGGCGGTGGGGGCGGTGGGCGGGGCGCGGATGCAGGACCGGTTCCGGCACGACGGCGCGCTCGCCTACAACCTCCTCGGCGATCCGGCGACGCGGGTGCCGTGGCCGGGGAAGCTGGACGTGAAGGCGGGGGAATCGGTGAAGGCCGGCGAGGGGGTCGCGGTGTCGGGCGAGGCGGCGGCGGCGGACGGGGCGCCGGTGGTCGTCACGCTCGAGTGCCCGCGGCTGACTCCGCGGGAGCCGCTGGAGGAGATCGTCCGGAAGGACCCGGACGGGGACGCGCTGCGGCGCAACTGGGCGCGGATGAACGAGCCGGTCCTCGCCCGTGCGGAGGGGGTCGTGCGCGGCGGTGCGTTCCGCGTCGTGCTCACGGTCCCCGAAGGAGTGTCCCGCGGCGAGTACGTCGTCAAGGTCTGGCTCTCCGACGGTGTCACCGACGCCCTCGGCTCGCGCCGCGTGAAGGTATCGGCACCGTGAGCCGGGCCGCGGAGGCGCTCGACCGGCTCCTTGACGTCCTGCGGCAGCTCCTGGCCGGGGGCGGCTGCCCCTGGGACCGCGCCCAGTCCCCGTCCACGCTGCGCCCGTTCCTGCTCGAGGAAACCTACGAGGCGCTCGAAGGCCTCGACGCGGACGACCCGGCTTCCGTCTGCGAGGAGCTCGGCGACCTGGCCTACCTCATCCTGTTCCTGAGCGAACTCTTCTCGCGCCGCGGGGCGTTCGACGCCGCCGATGTGCTCGACGGGATCGCCGCCAAGCTGCGCCGCCGACACCCCTGGGTGTTCGGCGACGCCACCGCCGCCTCCCCCGAGGATGCCCTGCGCCAGTGGGAGCGCCTCAAATCGCTCGAGCGCGACCGGCGCGGCGCCTCCGTGCTGGAGGGAGTCCCGGAACTGCTCCCCGCGCTCCCCCAGGCGTTCCGTCTCGCCGCCAAGGCCGCCCGCGTCGGGTTCGACTGGCCCGACGCCGCCTCCGTCTTCGCCAAGATGGCCGAAGAAACCGCGGAGCTCAGGGAAGCCGCGCAGGGCGGGGACCCCCGCCGGATCGAGGAGGAAGTCGGCGATCTCCTGTTCACCGCCGCCAACCTCGCCCGGAAGCTCGACGTCGATCCCGAGAGCGCCCTGCGGCGCACGAACGCCAAGTTCCAGAAGCGTTTCCGCCATGTCGAAACGAGATTGCGCGAGATGGGGAAGACGCCGGAGCAGTCCACGCTGGAGGAGATGGACGCGCTCTGGAACGAGGCCAAGTCGCTGGGGTGATGCGGCGCGCGTGCGCCGTGTGCTATCGTGCTCGTTCGAGGCCCGCACCGGGAGATCGGAATTGCCGAGATTCATCAGGCGTCACGAGAACGGGAACATCGAGATTTTCCCCTTCACCGGGGCGGCCACCGTCGGTCGCTCGCGGAAAAACGAGGTCGTCATCGACGACCAGAGCGTGTCCTCCCACCATGCGAAGGTGGAGAAGGGTGCGGACGGCTGGATGGTGGCGGACCTGGAGAGCCGGAACGGGACGCGGGTGAACGAGACGGAGGGGACGACCGCGAAGCTGAAGCACGGCGACCAGGTGAAGTTCGGGAAGATTCTGGTGACGTTCGAGCTGGACGATCCGGAGCCGGGTGAGGCTGCGGCGGCGGCCCCCGCGCCCGCGCCCGCGGCGAGGGTCGCGTCGC
>JABWAY010000090.1 GCA_013360825.1 Candidatus Brocadiia bacterium
GGTTGGCGATGACCTCGTTGGCGTTCATGTTGGTGCTGGTGCCCGAGCCGGTCTGGAAGACGTCGATCGGGAACTGGCGGTCGTGCGCGCCCGAGGCGACCTCGGCGGCGGCGGCGCTGTTCGCGGCGCTTTCGCTGTGGGCGTGGCAGGGGAAGACGGAGGCGGTCCGGCGGGTGGGCGAGATGGAGCGCGAGATCGCGCGTCTCGAGACGCGGACGCCGCCGGCGGCGGAGGACGACCTGCACGGACTGATGAACGGGCTGTGTCTCGCGCAGGTCGAGTCCTCGATTTCCGAGCTGGTCGCCTGGGCCGATCTGCCGGAGCGCGCGGCGACGCCGCTGCGCGAGACGCTCCGCACGGCCTCCGACACGACGCGCGAGGTGCTCGCGCGATCCTCCCGCGGGGAGATCGACTACGACCAGCTCCGGACGGTGGACACGCTCGCGGGACTGGACGATCACCTCCGCGCTTCGCTCCACGAAGACGACTTCCAGGTCGTCGCCGCACGCCTGGGCCGGCGGTCCCGCAACGCCGCGGAGAGCGCGGCGCGGGCGCTGGTCCGCGATCTCCAGGCGCGCGCCGAACTCGACCAGGCGCAGGCCACGCAGATCGAATCGCTGCTCGTGGACCGCACGGCATGGAGGCGCGACCTCCCGTTCCTGCCCGAGGTCGCCCGCGACGCGCTGGTCGCCCGCCATGTCAGCGGAGACGGCGTCCTCCGCGCGGAATTCGCCGCGCTTCTCTCGTCCGAACAGCAGGTCCGCGTCACGGAGTTCATCGCCGGCGCCGAAACCGCGCGCGCACGGTACTGGGAACAGCTTCGAACCTCTCACCGCCAGTAGGAGACCCTGCCATGAAACATGCCCTCGGAGGCGCCGTCGCCGGAATCATGCTCACGCTCGGCCTGCTCGCCATCGCGGAGGATCCGAAGCCGCAGCCCCCGGGCGCGGGGAACAAGCCGCCGGAGGAAGTCTGGCTCGAGGGGGAGGTGATCGACCTCACCAGCTACCTCAAGGACGGCTCCAGCGGCAAGGACCACTGGAAAGTCGCCAGAGCCCACATCCGCAACGGCACCCCCGCGGCGCTCCTGACCTTCGACGGCCGCCTGTTCGTCATCACCCCCTACAACCGCGACGGATTCGCCCCTCTCCAGAACGCCGGCGAAGTCGTCCGCATCCGCGGCGTCGTCTACGAACGGGACGGCGTGAAGTGTGTCGTGGCGAAGGAGTCGAAGAAGCTCCCGCCCGACTACAAGCCCGAAGGCGGGGACGGGGCCAGGCACGGCGGCGGGGATGGAGGGTCGGCGAAGGTCGCGCCGGTCGGCGGAGACAAGCGGTAAAGAGGTAGAATCCGGGGCGGGCCGCCGCCGCCCCGGCACTCGAGAACCCCATGACACGCATCGCCACCCTGTCCCTGGCACTCTTCGCCGCCGCGCTCCTCACGGCTCCGCCGGCGCGTGCCGAGGACAAGGACAAGAAGAAGGAGGGGGAGCGCGAGAAGAAAGGGGCGAAGGAGCGGGAGGAAGAGGAGAAGAAGAAGAAAGCGGCGATGGAGGCCGCGAAACGGCGTGAAGAGGCGGAGGGGTGGCTGGACAAGGACTGCCCCTGGCCCGTGGCGCCGGACGTCGAGCGGATCCTGGCGTGGGCGAAGCGCAGGGCGGCCGAGGCGGCGGCCGGGAACACAGGGGCGCCGGAGGCCGCGCCCGGCGTCGCGGGATTCGCGGTGCCGCCGGACCGCTCCGAGGCGGAGGTCAGCCGGCATGTGCCGGCGGTCTTCGGCGAGGGGCAGGCGGACGCCGATCTCTCCTGGCTCGACGAGAAGAGGGGCAAATGAGGCCCCTCCGCGCCCTGGCGCTGTCCGTGCTTCTCGCCACCGCCGCGACGGCAGGGGTGGAGACGAACGCGGCGGCGGGGGGGAGCGTGGAGGAATTGCGGGCGGTGCTCGGGCTGGACCCCCAGCAGGCGGACCGCCTGAGGCAGCTCTTCTCGGATGCGGAGATGGATCTGGAGCGCCGCCGGGACCAGGCCCGCTCCCGGGGGACGGTGGTGCCGATCGACGACCTGGTCGTCTGGCAGTCCGCGCTCCGCGAACGCGTCCGTTCCTCGCTGGGGGCCGCGCAGCAGCCCGTCTTCGACGGGTGGATGGCCCGCAAGGCGTCGCTCGCACGCGAGTACGACCGGGCCCTGTTCGGGATTCCGATGCCGACCGAGCTGAAACTGAGGCTTTCTCTCTCCCCGGAGACGACGGCGAAGATGATGACCGCGGCGGACGAGTCGCTGGCGAAGATCCGCGAGGCGATTTCGCAGCTCCGGGCGCAGGGCCGCCCGCTCGGGGAGATCGGGGAGGCCGTGAACGAACACCGCAAGGATGCGATCCGGAAGATGCTGGAAGCCGCGACCTCGACGGAGCAGCGGCGGATCCGTGACTGGCTCAAGACCTGGTTCAAGCCGGCGGCGGACAAACTCCCCGGCACGGAGCGCGACCGGCTGGACCGCGTGATGAAGTCGCTCGACATCGCGGACGGAGCGACCGGCGGAAGGACGCAGGAACTGGTGGCGGGGATCCTCTGGCACATGACGGAAGCGGACTCGCTCAAGCGGAGCCTGGGGAAGGACCTGCTGATGGCGATCCTGCGCAGCAAGGCCGAGGTCGACGTCTGGATCTCGCTCCATGAGCACCGTGCCGTGATCGCGGTCCACCAGGCGCGCCTGAGGGAGCTGCGCGGCGATCTGCAGGATCAGATGCCGACGCGGCAGGTCGCGAAGCTGGTGGCGGAGGGCGTGCTGGAATAGCGGCGGGCTCCCGCGCGGCCGACGGGCGCGCCGGGGTTCCTGCTGGCCTCGCGCCCCCGATCTCCCGTAGAATTGCGGGAGCATGGAACCCAACCCCGCCAAGGACTTCGGCGTCACCCACGGCCTCGACTTCGCGCGCTGGGTGACGGAGATCACGAGCCTGCTGCGGCGCAGCGACGTGACCGACCCGAACGTCCAGGTGGCGTTCCTGGAAACGGCGAAGGCCCTCGAGCGGATCCGGCGGTACAAGCGGGACATGACGCTGGGGACGTTCCGCGAGTACCTGCTGGTGAACGAGGAGGTGATCACCCAGTACCCGGTCGCCGACATCGTCGCGCGCCCGATGGTGCAGCTGCTGGGAGAAGCGGGGCTGGTCTCGGTGGGCATCGACCACCGGATCGACATCGCGAACGTCGAGATGCTCTGCCGCATCCTGGCGCACCCCTCCGAACCCCGGCCGGACACGTCGCGCATGCGGTATGTCCAGCTCAACCCGGTCAAGTACATCGTGGTCTTCGCGCCGGGGGCCGACAAGCCGGGCGGGGGACTTCCCGACGTCGGGATGCCGACGCCGCTGGACGGGGCGAGCGTGGACCCGGCGAACGCGATCTTCCGCGAGGAGGCCGACGTCGTCGGGGCTCTCGACGACGCCTTCGCGGGCTGGAGCGAGGAAGACGATCCTCTGAAGGCCGCAAGCCGCGACATGGCCCGCAAGATGGAACAGGTCATGCCTTCGCTCGAAAAGCTCGCCGACCTGGACAAGCTGGCGCCGACCGAATTCCTCCGGAACTACTTCGAGAAGAACTTCTCCGAGCTGACGAAGGGCAAGCCCGTCGAGGACTACCTGACCGCCCTCGGACATGTCCTGAGGGCGACCTCGCCCGAGATCCAGCAGAAGATCTTCTCGACCGCGTTCCCGAAGGGAGACCGCGCCGAGAGCGTGGAGGCGCTGCGGAGCACGAGCGCGGAGTTCCGGGCGAATTTCCTGCTGGAGCGCATGGGGGACGCGGCGGGGGTGAAGGAGCTCCGGGAGCTGGCGACCCTCGTGGTGGCGCCGGGTGCGGAGGTGCAGATGGTCGAGCATGTCGCGAAGCGGCTGCTCGCCTCGGACCTCAAGCCGGAGGACCGCGCGAATCTCCAGCGGATGCTGGGCGTCTTCGGATTCGACCCCTCCAAAGCGGTCCGCCGCAAGGTGGTGCTGTACATCGGGAAACCCGGGGCGGACTACGAGACGGCGAACCGCGTCCTGACCCGGCGCGGCTACGGCGTCATCCTCTGGGACGAGCTGGCCGGGGCGGGCGCCGAGGAGGTGGAGCCGGATGTCGCCATCCTGGACATGCCCGAGGCGGGCGAGGCGGGCCTCGCGCAGATGCGGAAGATCGCGACCGGGAGCCGGAAGGCGCTTCTTCTCGTCTTCGCCTCCCCTGAGGAAGACGCCGGGCCCTACCTCGACATGGGAACCGGGAGGGTGACGCTTCTCCGAAAGCCGGTTCCGGCGGATGTGATCGCGTCGTACCTGGAGGAGAAGAAGTCGGTGACGCGCGGGTCCGTGGTTCCTGGCGCGGTGCCGCGGGACAACACGAGTCGCCTGATGAAGGCGGACCTGGAGCGGGCGCGGGAGATCCAGGAGCGCCTGATTCCGCGTGAGGTGCCGCAGGTGCAGGGGGGCGACATCGCGTTCCTCTACCGTCCGTGCAACGAGGTGGGAGGCGACTACCTCGACCTGTTCTGGATTGCGCCCGGGAAGCTCGGCTTCGTGATCGCGGACGTGTCCGGCAAGGGGGTCGCGGCGGCCATGGTCATGGTGATGGTCCGGAGCGTTTTCCGGTCCGTGGCCGCGGGATCCACGTCGCCGCGCGAGACGCTGATCCAGGTCAACCGGATGCTGGCGCGGGACGTGAAGAAGGGGATTTTTGTCTCTGCCCTCTACGGCCTGTACGACCTGGACGCGCAGCGCGTCACCGTGGCGAACGGCGGGCACAATCCGCCGGTGATCTGGCGGGAGGCGACCCAGACGGCGGAGTACATGGCGATCGGCGGCATGGCCCTCGGCCTGACGGAGAGGCAGGCCTTCGACAACTCCATCCACGAGGTGCTCGTGGACCTCGGGGCCGGGGACAAGCTTCTCTACTACACGGACGGCGCGACCGAGGCGTTCGACGCCGGCGGCGACCTGTACGGCGAGGAACGGCTGCAGGTGGCGATGAAGAAGCACGGGCCGTCGCGGGCGCAGCCGCTCCTGGAGGCGGTGATGGCGGACATCGATGCGTTCGTGGGGAAGGCGCCGCGAAGCGACGACACCACGATGCTCGTGGTCGGCCGCCCGGCCGCCGCGCTGGTCGACGTCCTCGGGTAGCGGGCGGGGGCGACCCCGTTTCTTGCCCGCGTCCGCACCCCGGAGTACATTCGCGCCCCTTCCAACAACCCAGGAGCCGCTCCATGCCCCCGTTCCAGCCCCGCAAGATCGGCGTCGTCGGATCCGGCCAGATCGGGCCCGACATCGCGCTCTTCTTTTCGAAGGTCTTCCACGAGCGGAAGGTCCCGGTGGTGGTGATCGACGTCCGGCAGGAGGCGCTGGACGGCGGGCGGGAGAAGATGGCGAAGAAGCTGCAGAAGGGGGTCGAGTCCGGGGCCTTCAAGCAGGATGAGGTCGGTTCGATGCTGGCGAACACGACCTGGACGACGGACTACGGCGCGCTGAAGGGTGCGGACTTCGTGGTCGAGGCCGCGACGGAAGATCTCCGGATCAAGCAGCGGATCTTCGAGGCGGTGGAGAAGGTGGTCGGGGCCGACGCGGTGATGGCCTCGAATTCCAGCCACCTGGAGCCCGAGGTGATTTTTGAGAAGGTCGCGAACAGGGCGCGGACGATGGTGATCCACTATTTCTTCCCCGCGGAGCGCAACCTGATGGTGGAGGTGGTGCCGGGGAAGGAGACGGACGGGGGGATTGCGGACGGCGTGATGAGGTTCTACGAGGCGATCGGGAAGGTGCCGATCCGCGTGGGGAGCCGGTACGGGTATGCGATCGACCCGGTGTTCGAGGGGATGTTTCTCTGTGCGGCGCGTCTGGTCGAGAGCGGGGCGGGGACGGTCAAGCAGGTGGACGGGATTGCGAAGGCTGTGCTCGGGCTCGGGATCGGGCCGTTCACGGCGATGAACCTGACGGGGGGCAACCCGCTGACGGCGGTGGGGCTGAAGAACTACGCGACGAAGATCATGCCGTGGTTCGGCACGCCGAAGATCCTGGCGGATGCGGTCGCGGCGGGGACGCCGTGGGAGACGGCGGGGCGCGGGGAGACGGTCACCTGGACCGACGAGCAGTTCCGTTCGATCGGGAATTCGCTGCGCGGGTGCTACTTCGGGCTCGTCACCGAGATCCTCGACAGCGGCATTTCGAACGTCGCCGACCTGGAACTCGGGATCGAGACGGCGCTGGTGATGAACGCCCCGTTCTCCATGATGAACGCCGCCGGCGTACCCGCGGCGCTGGAATCCGTCCAGGCCTACGCGGCGATCCAGCCGGGATTCAAGGTCCCGGGGGTTCTCCAGCGGCAGGCGGCTTCCGGAAAACCCTGGGAGATCCCCGTCGTCCTCCGCAAGGACACCGCGGGGGTCGCCGTCCTGACGATCCGCCGGCCGAAGGTTCTCAACGCGCTGAGCAGCGAGGTGATGAGGCAGCTCACGGCGCACATCGAGGCCGTGCGCGCGGACGCCGGGGTGAAGGGGATCGTGCTGACGGGATTCGGGTCGAAGGCGTTCGTCTCGGGGGCGGACATCAACGAGCTGGCCGCGCTGAAGACGCCGCAGTCGGCGACGGCGCACGCGCTCTCCTGGCAGGCGGTGGCGGACATGATCGAGGCGTTCCCGAAGCCGGTGGTCTGCGCGTACAACGGATTCGCTTTCGGCGGCGGGAACGAACTGGCGATGAGCTGCCACGCCCGCGTGGCCCGCGCCGGGCTCCCCGTCCTGTTCGCGCAGCCCGAGCCGAACCTCGGGATCATCCCGGGGATGGGGGGGACGCAGCGCCTCCCGCGCCTGATCGGGATCGCCGCGGCCTGGCCCCTCCTCCGCACCGGCGCCCCGGCGTCGGCCGCGAAGGCCCGTGAGTGGGGGCTGATCCTCGAGGAGTGCGAGGACCCGGTCGCCCGCGCGGTCGAGATCGTCGGCGAGGCGGCCGCGGGAACGCGGACGCTGGCGAAGATCCGGCGGGAGCCGATGGAGGTGCCTCCCGACCTGCCCGAGATCGACCTCAGGCATCTGTCGCGGAAGACCGACGAGATGGTCCGCCGGGCGATTCTCGAGGGCGCGGCGATGCGTCTCGAGGACGGACTCCGGCACGAGGCGCGGCTCTTCGGCGACTGCCTGAAGACCGAGGACATGGCGATCGGGATGGACAACTTCCTGAAGAACGGCCCGAAGGCGAAGGCGGTGTTCGTGCACCGTTGAGGAATTCGGAGGACCCCCTGAATTCCCTTCCGCCGGGCGACGAAGGAGAGACAGGCGGAGAGTGAGGGGAGATTTCCGGTGCGCTCCCCGGCGTTCCCGCCGCCGCGCGGACGGGTGCGCAGCGCCCGGCGCGGGCTGGAGGGACGGCACCGGGCAGAGGGGGGCGCCCTTGAACGGCCACAGTCTCATTCTCGCGGCGGCCGCGGCCGCCATCGCCTGCGGCGTCAGCATCATCACCAGCGTCGCGGTGGCTTCCAACGCCTATGTCCGCCGCGGCGAGGTCGCGCCCGCACCGACCCGCGACCTGGCCGTCACCGGCTCCGCGAAGCTCAGGATCCGGAGCGATGTGGCCACCTGGAGCATCGTCGCGAAGAGCAGCGGCAGGACGCAGGAGGAGGCGTGGGCGAGCCTGGAGGCGGCGGCGGCCGGCATCCGGGGGTTCCTCCGCGACCGCGGGTTCCCGGACGAGGTCTGCCTCCCCGGACCGGTCTCGACGTCGATCGACTACGTCCGCGACGCCAATGGACGGGACACGCAGGTGATCTTCGCCCACCGGATGACCCGCCATTTCGACATCACCACGCCGGACTGCGATCGGGTCCATGCCGCGGCGGGGGCGGTGACGGATCTTCTCAGGACGGGGCTGCAGGTGGAGAGCCGCCCGCCGTCATTCCTCTATACGAGGCTCGCGGAGCTGAAAGTCCGCATGATCGGCGAGGCGACGGCGAACGCCCGGGAGCGGGGGGAGACGATTGCGCGGGGGAGCGGCTGCCGGATCGGCCCCGTTCTCGACGCCCGCGCCGGCGTCCTCCAGATCACGGCGCCCTGGTCCACCGAGGTCACCTCCTCGGGCATCCATGACACGGGCACGATCGAGAAGGACGTCACCTCCGTCGTGCACCTCCGGTTCGAGATCGTCCCGCAGTAGGCCCGGGCGGTCTATAATCGCGGTTGCCATGGAACCCGCCGCCGCGTTCGAGCTCTACCGCCGCAGGGTCTTCGCACAGCCTGAGCTGACCGACGCGGACGGGGGACTGTTCGCCGCCATGCGGGCGGAGGACAAGCAGGCCAACCTGCGCCTCGTCATGGGCATTTCCCGCTGGGTGATCGAACGCATCGAGAGGATTCCACGGCATGCGCGGGAGGCCCACCAGGCGGATCCGCTGACCCTCCTGACGCGGGCCAATGGAGCGGTCGCCCGCTCCATCCGGGAGTACAGGGGAGGCGACATCGCCGAATTCCGCGGGATCGTCATGGCCGCCGTGGAGGCCGAATTCCTCTCCCTGTTCGGACACGCTCCCTGAAAAAAAACGGGCCGCATCCCGGAGGACGCGGCCCGTCGCAGGTGTCGTCCGCTTCAGCGCGTGGAGCCGGGGTTCTTCAACCCGTTCTTCTTCTCCAGTTCCTCACGCTTGATCAGGTCCGAATACTCCGTCTCCGCTTCCTTCGCCACCGGGAGGCCCTTGTACGTCGTGAGGACCTCCTTCAGGATCGACTTCGCCCGCTCGTAGTCCCGGCCGGCGATGATCTCCTTCGCCGCACTCACCTTCACCCTTCCCGCCGCATCGAGCTTGTTCATCGCATCCTGGGCCAGCTGGATCACGTTCTTCGCCGCCGGATTCTTCATCCGGACCACCGCCGCGTACGACTTCACCGCGTCCGGAATCTTCCCGGCTTCCTCCGACTTCGCCCCGTCCGCGATGCTGCCCATGGCGTAGTTGTACTCGTCGACATTCAGCCCGGGGCCGACCTTCTTCTCGGCCGCCGCGAACTTCGAAATCATGTCCTTCGCCACCATCGACCCTTCCTGCCGCCCGACCTCCGTCCCGTCCACGTCGCACCAGATCGTCGTCGGATTCGGGATCGATCCCTTGAAGTACAGGTTGTTCAGCGCGTTCCAGGCCGCCACATGCTCCTCGCACTTGATCCCGGGAATCAGCGCGCAGAATTCCTCGTTTCCCACCTTCTTCGTGCCGTGCTCCGTGTCCTTGTTGCAGTAGATGTTCACCCAGCGCTTCGAGGCCGCCACCACATCCTTGTTCGGATAGACGGAACCGTCCATCACGGTGCAGCCCCCTCAGTGATCCTTGTGGAACGCCACATGGATCGGCACGTTCCGGATCTTCGCCTCCTCCAGGGCCTCCTTCCAGGTCTTCGACCACTGGATTCCGGCCCCGGGCGGCTTGGCCAGCGCGGGGATGCCGAAGGCGAGCGCAAACGCGGTCACGAGCAGCAGGCGATGCATGGGATTCCTCGGAGAAGAGTCGCTATGAGGAAAACGTCCGGGGCGGGCGATTTCTTCCGGGAATCGCCTGCCGGGATCATAGGGAAAGGGGCCCCGGGACGGAAAGGCGAATCGGGCGCGGCAACCGGCTCACTCCCCGGTGGCGCCGCCCAGGTCGTCGTCCGCCGCGGAGGCGGTCCGGCAGGGCGGTTCCGACGGCTCCGGGAGCGGCTCCGCGTTCAGCACGTCGATCAGTTGCCGCAGCCGCCCCGTGTTGCGCCGGTTGAAGTCCAGCCAGAGCCGCGGGAGATGCGCCAGATCCGTCTCCATCGCCTCGTCCGCATGCATCCCCCCCTGCTCGATGTTCCCGCCGTGGATGTCGGCGAAGTCCAGCTTCAGTCGCCTGAGCGTCTCGTCGCAGACGGCATGATTCATGCGGATCACCAGCCGGCTCTTCACGTACCGTGAGGAATTGAAGACCCGGTAGTAGCGCGTGATCTCGTCCGCCGCGCTCTTGACATCGTAGGCGACCTTGAACAGGTGATTGTCCTCGGCGCTCACGAGTCCCCGGTAGATCAGCCGCTCCACGAACCCGTGCCAGTCCGCCCAGTACGTCCCCCCGGGGGCGTCCACCATCACCAGCGGGATCGGCGCCGTCTTCCCGGTCTGGACCAGCGTCAGCGTCTCGTACATCTCGTCCATCGTCCCGAAGCCGCCCGGAAAGAACGCCACGCCGTCCGCCTCCTTGACGAACATCAGCTTGCGCGTGAAGAAGTACCGGAACGTCACGAGCTTCGGGTCGCCGTGGATCACCGTGTTCGCGCGCTGCTCGAACGGCAGGCGGATGTTGACCCCGAACGACCGGTCCTTCCCCGCCCCCTCGTTCCCGGCGCGCATGATCCCGCCGCCCGCCCCCGTGATGATCATCCAGCCCCGTTGGACCATCTCCTTCGAGAAGTCCACGCACTGCAGATAGCTGGAATTCTCGTGCGGCGTCCGCGCACTTCCGAAAATCGACAGCTTCCGCACGCGCGTGAACGGCGCGAACGTCTTGAAGGCATATCGCAGCTCGCGGATCGAGCTGGAGACGACCTTCACGTCCCCGCGCTCCGCCCGGTCTTCCGACAGCCGCAGCGCGGTCACGATGATGTCGCGCACAAGGTCGGGGTTCGAAGTCAGGCCCAGTTTCTGGATCAGCTCCTCGGCGCCTTTCTCGTAGGCCGAGTAGTCGCGTCGAACGCCGGGAAGGCCGGGCTGGGATTCGGGGGGCATGGGGGGAAGCGTAGCGGGGGAGGGGGGAGATGGCAACGAAGGGCGGCGAAGGCGGGGGCGGATTGCAATCCTGAGAATTCTGATCAGAATTCCGCCCTATCCCCGCGGAGCCCTTGGCAGAATCCCTCCTGCGCACGACGAGCCTTCCTCCTTCCTGGAGATTCGCCATGACCCGCGCCCTCCCCCTCCTTCTCCTCCTCGCCTCCCTCGCGTCCGCAGACGGGCGCGGCGCCGCCCCGCCCCCTCCCGAACTCACCGAGGCGCGGAAAAAGGTCTACGAGGAGATCCAGAAACTGAAGGCATCGATGGCGCAGCAGGGATACCGCGCCGAAATCGAGGATTGCGATTCGATTCTCAGGAAGGTCCTGGAGCCGGAGAAGGGGCTGAACGAGAAGGGCGGCGGGACGCCGTACCCGGGGGACGACCGTCTCAAGGCGCTGATCCAGGAGTGGTCGGAATTCGGGGACCGCGTCGCGGCGATCTACACCGACGCCGCGGCGAAGCTGGACGGCGACGCGAAGGCGGAGGCCGAGCTGATGTCCGGCTGGTTCGCGAGCTTCGCCCACGCCGGCCGCGGTGTGCTTCATCTGAACCGGCGCCGCAAGTTCTGCAAACTCACCCCCGTCATGCCCGACTGGTCCGGCACGCTCGGCGGGTACCTCCATGGGGTCTACCTGAAACGCAACCAGGGGCATCCTTCCACCGCCGGGCTGGGGGCGCACAACGAGGATCCGAAGCTTCCCGGGTACACGCTGGAGGGCGCGGCGGCGGCGAAGGGGATCCTCGGCGGCGGGAGCGCGGAGTACGTGATGGACTCCTGGCTCGGCAGCGAGTACCACCGCGAGCCGGTGTTCAGCCGCGGGTGCACGCGCGTGCTGTTCGGCGGACTCCCGGGCGGGTGGTGGTCCTGCCGGAACGGCGGCGGGGGATCGGGGAACGCGCTCGCGGACGTCATCACGTTTCCCGGCGACGGGGACACGGACATCAGCCCGGTCTTCGGCGGCGAGGGGCCGAATCCGCTCGACCGGTACGGGATGCAGTCGTCGGGGACGCTGATCGTGATCGAGTTCCTGAAGGGGAAGCCGAAGAAGGGGGTGGCCCGCCTGCTCGACCCGGATGGGAAGGAGGTCGAAATCCTGGAGCTCGGCAAGGCGCCGATGAGTTTCGTCGCCAGGGAGCCTCTGCAGAAGAACGCCCGGTACGTCGTCGAGGTCGTCGGCACGGACCGCAGGTTCTCGTTCTCGTTCACGACATCGGGCGGGTTCGGGATCGGGATGGGCGGGCGCGGGGCGGACCCGAACGAGGGGAAGGCGCCGGTCGGCGGGGGCACGCCCTCGGACGAGAACAGCGGCCGGTAGCGGACCCGCACGCGGCGGGAGAGGCGCGCCGCCGCGCGCCCCTCCCGGTCAGGGCTGCCCCTACTTCCCCGGGGTTTCCGGGGCGGGGAGTTCGATGGCGCGGTCGATCACGACCGAGGCCCCGCCGCCGCCGAAGTCCAGCAGCTTTCCGGACTTCTTCAGCGACTCGTACTTCTCCTGCTGGTCCAGCGTCAGCTCGCGCCGGATCGACTCGTCGCAGGTTCTGGTCAGCTCTTCCATTTTCTTCTGGTTGTCCCGCCAGTTCTGCCGTCCCTCCTCGCTCTGCCAGAGGTCCATCATCGCCTCGTCGCGCTCCTTCCGGTGCTGCGCGATCCGTGTCTTCTGGAGGTCCGAGAGCTTCAGTTCGCGTTCCATGACGACCATCGGATCTTCGAAGTTCAGGATCGACGCGAGGGGGTTTTTCTTGTCCCGCTCCGCGAGTTTCTTCTCGATCAGCGCCTCGACGTCTTTCTCGGTGAAGGATTTCTCGAGCTTGCGCTCGGCGCGGCCGGAGACGTCGCGCGCGACGGTCTCCGTCGAGCCGGAATCTGCGGCATGCCCTGCGGACTTCGGGGACATCGCGCCGGTCGCTCCCGCGGTCGTCCCCTCCGCTCCCGCCGGTTTCCGGGCAGCCGCGGCAGGATCCCCCTCCGCCGGGGCGTCCCCGGCCCCTCCGGCGGGCGGCGCCGGGCGGGCCTCCACGCGATCGACCGCGTCCTGGAGCTTCACGACGCGCAGGCACAGAATGACGTTCATCCCGATCATGGCCGCAACGGCGGCCCAGAGCAGCCCTGTGGCGACGGATCCTCTCTGCATCGGTCTTCTCCTCGCTGGTCCAGCCCCGGTCGGGGCGAATCGTCCTGCACATTCTTGCGGGATTTCGGCCCCGGGGTTGCCGGATTCCGGCAGAATTCCGGCAGGCCCGCACTTTCCGGAGACCGCCATGCGACATTCCTTCGAGACCCCCTGGGGTCGCTGTGCCCTCCACTGGACCCCCCGGGGCGTCCGCCGCGTCGAGTTCCCGCCCGCCCCCGCAGGCGCCGAAGACCCCCCGACCCCGTCGATCCGCCGCCTCGCCCGGGCGATCCGCGATTTCCTGG
>JABWAY010000458.1 GCA_013360825.1 Candidatus Brocadiia bacterium
GGCCCCGCCCGCGCCGAACTCGGCCTCGACCATCCGCGCGCCGGCGACCTCGTCCTCCTCGCCCCGCGCGACGCCTGGTTCGCCTACGACTACTGGACCGACGGGGACCGCGCCCCCGACTTCGCCCCCACCGTCGACATCCACCGCAAACCCGGCTACGACCCCCGCGAACTCTTCGCCCGCCCCGGCGCCACCATCCGCGGCGCCACCCGCGTCCTCCAGAAGAAACTCGGGATGCGGTACCTCATGGACATCATCCCGCTCGACACGGCGCTGGTGAAGGGCAGCCACGGGCTTCACGCGGAGGCCCCGGAGGACGGCCCGGTCTGGATCTGCTCCGAGCCCGGGGTCGCGGTCACCGCGATGACGGCCGTGAAGGACGCCGTCCTGAACCTTCTCGCCCGCTGAACCCCCGCCGGAATTCTCCGGATCCCGACACCGCCACCCGTTGCATTCCCCGGCTGCTGCGGTATCTTCCCCCTGTAACCCCCTTTGCGGAGTGACCCCATGGCCGACCTTCCGAACGCCGCCGTCAAACGCGCCCTGCTCGCCAACGGCGTCCCCAGGATCAGCGCTTCCTCCGTCACCCTCGCCGCCGACGCCGCCCAGGAATTCCTGGCCCGCCTCGCCCGCGCCGCCGCGGAGAGCGCGAACGTCGCCAAGCGCAAGACCGTCATGGACGAGGACATCGTCGCCGCGAAGACGCGTCTGCTCGGCGGGAGCCTGACGTAGCCCGCAAGGCCCTGTCGTACCGGGAGTTCATCGCGCTCCTCCAGCGCCGGGCGGACGCGCGGGGTCGGAGCCGTGAGGCGATCGACCGCACGCTGCGCGGCTGCGAGGCCCCGGCGGCGATCCTCATCACCGACTACCGGAACTTCAGCCTGTTCACGGAGATGTTCGGCGTCCTTCATTTCCTGACGCTGATCGCCTCCGCACAGCCGATCCTCGACGGAATCGTCCGCGCCCACCGCGGGACGGTGCTGAAATGGGAAGCGGACTCGCTCTTCGCGAAATTCCCCTCGGCGGGGCCGGCGCTGCAGGCGGCGGTCGAGATGAATCTCGCGCTGGCGAAGCGGAACACGGGGAGACCCGAGGGGGAGCACCTCCGGCTCTGCTGCGGGATCGGGTACGGGCCGATGTTCCAGTGCGGGCACGAGGTCTTCGGGGCGCAGGTGAACCGGGCGGCGAAGCTCGGCGAGGACCTGGCAGAGGAGGAGGAGATCTTCGTGACCCAGGAGGCGGTGACCGCCGCGGGGACCGGGTGGTCCTGGTCGCCCCGCCGGGTCGCGCGTTTCGGCGCCGTCCAGGTCCCGTACCGGGAACTGAACTGGCAGGCGTGACGCAGCCCGGGCAGGAGTGGACGGACAGGGAGCGGCGGCGCGCGTCGGTCGCGCTGGTCTTCGCGACGCTGTTCTGGGGGGCGACGTTCTTCCTGATGAAGGACGGAAGCGTCGCGATCGGGCGGATTCTGGGGCCCGAGGGGGCGCGCTGGTCGGAGACGGTCTTCCTCGTCCTGCGGTTTGCGCTCGCGGCGGCCCTCTTTCCGCTCGCATTTCCCCGGGTCCTCCGGGCGAGCCGCGAGGCGTGGATGTGGGGGGCGGTGACCGCGATCCCGTTTTCCGGGGGATTCCTCCTCCAGATCTACGGCCTGGCGAGCGTCGATCCGTCGATCAGCGCGCTGTACACGAGCATGTTCGTGGTCTTCACCCCGGCGCTGATGTTCCTGATCTTCCGGCGGCCGGTGGGGCGCAACCTCGCGCTGGGAATCGGCCTTGTCGTCGCCGGTCTCTGGCTCACCACGGGTGCGGGTCCGACGGGATTCGGCCTCGGCGAACTCCTCTCCCTCGGGTGCGCCTTCGTGTTTTCCTTTCACATCATCCTGACCGACCTCGGCACCCGGCGCGCGGACCCGATCGCGATCGCGTGGACCTGCATCACGCTGGCCACGGTGCTCTGCGCCCTCCCGCTCGCCGTCTTCCACCCCGCCGCGTTCGCCGCCGTTCCCGCCGCGCTCGGCGACCGCACGGTCCTCGTCGGCGTCGGCTTCACCGCCACCCTCGCCACCCTCGGCTCCATCGGCCTCATGAACACCTTCCAGCGCCGCCTGACCCCGAACTCCGCCGCCGTCATCTACACCCTCGAACCCGTCTTCGCCGGACTCTTCTCGTGGTGGTTCTTCGGCGAACGCTTCGAAGGCCCCAAACTCTTCGGCGGCTCCCTCGTGATCGCGGGAAACCTGGTCGCGGCCCTCAGGGCTTCCCGGCCGCCAGCGCCAGTTTCCGGTCCCGCGGCCAGCGCTTGATCTCCGCTTCGCGCCGGAGCGCCGCGCCCTGGGTGCGGCGGCGTTCGGTCCAGAGGAGGGTGACGGGGCCGCGGCCG
>JABWAY010000091.1 GCA_013360825.1 Candidatus Brocadiia bacterium
AACCGGCGCCGAAGCCCCCGCAGCCGCCCGCACCGCAGGCGCCGCCGTCGTCGTCCCCGCCAGAGTCGCCAGATGCTTCGCCGGCACGCGCCCCATCACGCTCGCCATCTTCAGCGCCGATCTCGCCGCATTCCGGTGCGTCTCGTCCGTCGACTGCATCGCCGCCGCCAGAACGTCGCACAGCGCCGCCGACATCGCCGGCGACACCTTCGGCCTCATCAGCCGCTCCCCCAGCACCGAAACCGGCGCACGCCGCGCCAGCGCCGGCGCCGTCAGCGCCCGCACGCAGTGAATCGCCGAAACCGCATTGTCCTTCTTCAACTCCTCGATCACCGCCCCCGCCGCGGACTCCCCGATCGCGGCAAGCGCCAGCGAGGCCCGCTCCGCGACCGTGATCATCACCTCCCGCCCGTCCGCGGTCTTCACGTTGACGCCGTCGATGTCGCCGAGAAGCGCGGCGATCTTGGGAACCGCGGGGGCCGCCGCCGGGCCGAGCTTCCACAGCGCCGTGACGGCGTTGAACCGGTCGTTGACGTCGGGAGATTCGAGGTCGTGGACGTGCTCGATCAGGCCCATGGACGCCTCCGGAGGTGAAGCGGGGATTCTACGCGGTGGGCTGTCCCGGGGAGAAGAAACCGTGTCGGGGGAGGGGATTCGTCAGAGCTTCAGGCCCGCGAGCGCCTGCGCCGCCTGCTCGGCAGCCGCGCGGTCGACATCGCAATGGGTCACCAGCCGGATCCGCGCCGTGTCGGCCGCGACGCACCGGATCCCGGCTTTCTCCAGCAGAACCGCGATCTGGTCGCTGGACCGGCCCGTCTCCCGGACGTCCACGATCACGATGTTCGTCTCCGGGACCTCGCACCGGAAGCGGGTCCCCGCCAGCCCCGCGGCCAGGACGCGGGCGTTCTCGTGGTCCTCCGCCAGCCGGTCGACCATCGTCTGCAGCCCGACCAGCCCGGCCGCCGCCAGCACCCCGGACTGCCGCATCCCGCCCCCGAGCAGCTTGCGCCATTTCCGCGCCTTCTCGATGAAGTCCACCGTCCCGCACAGGACGCTCCCGGCGGGCGCGGCGAGCCCCTTCGAGAGTGAGATCATCACCGAGTCCGCTTCCCTCGCGATCTCGAACGCCTCCACCTTCTGCGCCACGGCCGCGTTGAACAGGCGGGCGCCGTCGAGGTGGACCGGGATTCCGTTCTCGGTGGCGAAGGCGCGGATCTCGCGCAGGACGGCGAGCGGATAGCAGGTCCCGCCGGTCATGTTCGTCGTGTCCTCCAGGCAGATCAGCGAGGGGCCGCTGAAGAGGTACGACTTCGGGCGCAGCTCGCGCGCCAGGGCCGGCACTCGGATGATCCCGCGCTCTCCCTCGACGGCCCGCGCCTGCACCCCGCTGATCACCGCGAACGCCGCGAGCTCGTAGTTCATGATGTGCGACCGGCGCTCCAGCAGGATCTCGTCGCCGGGCTCCGTACAGCACTTGATCGCAACCTGGTTCGCCATCGTCCCGGTCGGGAAGAACAGCCCGGCCTCCTTCCGCACGCGCCAGGCCGCGACCTCCTGAAGCCGGTTCACCGTCGGGTCTTCGCCGAAGACGTCGTCCCCGACCTCGGCCTCGGCCATGGCCCTGCGCATCTCGGGGGTCGGCTTCGTCACCGTGTCGGAGCGGAAATCGGGCATCGCGTTCGATCCTCCGTGAAGGGAAGGGCATTGTGGCGGAAGCCGCGTGGGCGGGGAAGGATCGGCGGCCGGGCGGGCGGACGGGACAAAAAAAGCCGGGACAGGGGGACTCCCTGTCCCGGCCGCTGTTCCGGTCCGGGTCTACTTCTTCTCCCCGGCCTTCTCCGCCTTCCGCTTCTCCCAGGCCGCCTTCGCGGCGGCCAGTTCATTCCGGAACTCCGCCAGCTCCGCGGCGGGCACCTCGTTCTTCGCCCAGGTCACCGTCAGCGAGCCGCCCAGAGCCTCGAGCTTTTTCTTCGCCTCCGGATCGTCCTCGGCCTCGAAGATCATCTTGTCGTCGATGACCAGGGACGCCGTCCGCCCGTCCCGGCCGTTCCATCCCCCGGCCTCGGTCACGGCCCCCGGCACCTTCACGGACACCGCCAGCCGCATCCCCTTCATCGCCTCCCGCATCTGCTTCGCCATCTCCTCCGCGAACTTCTTCGCCTCGGGATCCTGCGGCTCGTCCTTCTTGTCGTCCCTGGGTTTCATGTCCTTCGACATCGCGTCGTTCACCGCCAGCGTCCCGCCGTCGCCGTTCCGGACGTACTTGTAGGAGAGCATCAGCTCGTCTTCCGAGCCTTCCTTCCTGAACTTGACCGCGTTGATATCCTCGAAATACGCGACGAGCGTCACCTTCACCCATCCGTCTTCCTGCGCGATCCGGGGTTCCGCCCAAGCGACGATCCCCTCGGTGTTCTCGGCCATCTCGTCGATCTTCTCTTCCTTCACAGGATCCTCGTCGCCCTTGTCGACCTTGATGCCGATGGTCCAGACCAGCTTCCCGCTTCCGTCCGGATAGAGCGTGGTCTTCTGATCGGTTTCGAAGCATCCGGCGGCGAACGGGAGGGTCAGGAGGGCCAGGAGGCGGACCAGGGGTTTCATCGGGATTCTCCGGGGTCAGAGGTGAGGAACAGGCGCGGGGGGAGATTGTAGGCGCGGCGCCCCCGGATGCTCAACAGGCGGTTTCCGGGCGAACGCGGGGCGGTCCCGGACGGCCGCCCGGGCTCCCGCTCAGGCGGACCAGCGGCCGCTCAGGACCATCGCGGCCAGGAGCGCCGCGAGCGCGATCCGGTAGGCGACGAACGGGAGGGTGGAGCGGGTGCGGAGGAAGCGGAGGAGCCAGGCGATCGAGACGTAGCCGGAGACGCCGGCGACGGCGGTCGCGAGGGCGAGCATCCCGAGGTCGCCGCGGTCGAGGATGCGGAGCGCCGAGCGCAGCTGGAGGACGCCGGCGGCGCCGATGGCCGGGATGGAGAGGAGGAAGGAGAGCCGGGCGGCCGTCTCGCGCGTGAGGCCGCGGAGAAGCCCGCCGGCGATCGTCGTTCCCGATCGCGACGCCCCCGGGATGAGGGCGAACACCTGGAACAGCCCGATGGTGAGGACGTCGGAGGTCCGTGCCGCGTCCCCCTCGCGCGCCTTTTTCCCGAACCGGTCCGCCAGCGCGAGCACAACCGACCAGAACGCCAGCGACCCGGCGATCACCAGCAGGTTCTTGGTCCACTCCCCCTCGATGAACCGCTTGAACGCCAGGCCGAGCACGCCGATCGGGATCGTGCCGAGGATCATCCACGCGAGAAGGCGCAGCGGGGCGCGGCTCGCCGGGTCGCGCGGGCGCGCACAGGCGCGCGCCATCGCGCCCAGGTCCCGCGCGAACCACGCCATCACCGCGGCCAGCGTCCCCAGCTGGACGACCGCGACGATCGCCGTGATCTGCTCCGGCGTCCGCGTCCCCGAAATCCCCAGCCAGCGGCACGCGAACACCAGGTGCGCCGTCGACGACACCGGCAGGAACTCCGTGAGTCCCTGCACCAGCCCCAGCACGATCGCGTCGAGGACGTCCACTCCCCGGTTATCGGCTCCCCGTCGCGCCCGCCATGACCTTACTTCTCCGACAGCCGGTAGATCGCCAGATCGTCCAGCCCCACCGCCCTGTTCCAGGTCGCGATGCCGATGAAATGCGAGGTCCGGATCGCCGGCATCGAAATGTTCTCGAAGACCGGCTGGCCGTTGAGCGTGACGGTCATGCGGTTCCTGAAGCGGACTACCTTGAGGTCGTGGGTTTTCGCGGCGGGGAAGACGACCTGCGGGTTGTGATAGACGAAATGGTCGTAATGCTCGAGCCGGACGGAGCATCCCTCGCCGTTCGGGTGAAAGGTCAGCGAGATGCCCGAGAGGCCGTCCAGCGTCCCCTCCCCGTCCAGGATGACCTCGAATTTCGGGCGGCTGACGTCGGTCATCTCGAGTTTCAGGTCGATCGCGAGATCCTTGTGGTCCCCGAGCGCCTTGTCCTTCACCCAGATGCACTGCGCCGGGGCATCCTTCTCCTTCCCCGGCGTCACCACGAACTTGCGCCACTGCATGTTGCGCTTGTCGTCCGTCCCCCACATGACCTTGTTCACCACCTTCCACCCGCCGCAGGGAACCAGATAGCGGGACGGCGCGGTGCCGGCGTTGAAGTCGTCCTTCCAGACGAGCTCGGCCTTCCCCGGCTTCTGGTCCTGAATCCAGGGGATCTCGAACGGGTCGTTCGCGAACTCGATCCCGTCGATCGCCCGCCCCCGGCGGTCGGTCACCCGCGCCGCGAATCCCATCGTCCCGCCCGCATTCCGGATCTTCACCAGAAGCCGGTTCCACCCGGGCTCGAAGCGGATCGGGGCCCGGTCGTGGTCGAAAATGTACCCCCGGTCGTCGGGGACCTTCTCGACCAGCGTCCCGTTCACCCAGGCGGCCCAGCCGTCGTCGCTCCCGATCAGGAGCCACCCGTCCACCGCCGCGGGCGCCTTCACGTTCACGACGCCGTAGCAGGCGATCCCGTCCGGGTAGGGGAATTCGAACGTCACCAGCCCGTCAAAGCGGATCTTCGGGTCGAACCAGGTCGCCTTCCCCCAGGAACTCGCGTACTCCTTCGAGTAGTCCACGCCCTCCTCGGGCGGAAAGACATCCTGAAGCGCGGTGTTCGAGGTCGAATGAAACGGGCCGCAGACCTTCCACTCCATCACGATCCCCAGCTCGCGCCGCAGCTTCTGCATCCAGCGCTCGTCCCCCTTCCGCGAGAGGACGTTCAGGGCCGCACGGCGGGCACGCGCCGCCAGGTGATGGTCCGGGAACTTCACCCAGAGGTTCTCCAGCGCCTCCAGCGCCGCGTCATCGGCCCCGCCGTCGAGGAGTTTTCGCGCCTCGCGCCACGCCTCCGCGATCTCCCCCTCCTCCCGCGCCGTCTTCTCGGCGTCCTCCTGAAGCGCCGGGAACCCGAACCGCTCGAGGTCCTTCCAGACCGTGTCGCCGTAGACCCGCGCGAGGCAGCGCCCGAACACACGCGTCTTCTCCACCGTCTCGTCCGGCGGCAGCGGATGCGCGCGCCAGAGGCGGTAGAAGAGCCGCCAGCGCGACCAGTCCCGGACGCCGTCGGGGGTTCCGTAGCGGTCCGTGAAGTGGAGCCAGAACCCCGCGGACGGTCCGTAGTTCTGGATCCGCCAGTACTTCATGTCGCGCGCCAGAAAATCCCGCCGGAACGCCTCGAGATTCGTCCTCCACGAGACGTCGGCCTCCGCTTTCAGGCCCGTGCACTCCAGCGCCATCGTGGCGCCGAAATTCGCGACGCCCTCGATGAAGCCCCGGTAGATCATCGCGGTATCGAACAGGCAGTGCGACAGCTCGTGAAAGTAGAGTCCGTTCGAAACCGAGATGGACTTCGCCTTCGGGTCGACGCTTCCGATGTCGATCGTTTTTCCGCCGCCGATCCCGCCCCCGAAATTCCAGAGCTCCTTGAAGAAAATCGTGATCCTCTGCCCGTCGGAGTCCGGGTTGTTGTCCAGCATGTCCGTCAGGAAGATGTAGGCCAGGTCCAGCAGCAGGATCGAGTCACCGGGAATCCGCGGGAGATACCCCTTGTCCCCGATGAAGATGAAATGATGGCTCTCCCGCGTCGACAGGTCCCCCCAGACCCGGTGGTTGATCGCGTCGTCGAATGCCTTCTGCTCCTCCGGGGACACCGCGTCGAGAATCTCGGCCTCGATCGTCTCGATTCTCAACCGGAGCTTCTCGCGCTCCGCCTCCCCCGCGATCCCCCCGAAGTGATAGGCGTCCTTCAGCAGCTCGCGCGCGACATGCTTCTTTCCGCGTTTCTCCTGCTCGTCCGCCGCCTTCAACCACTGGTCCTTCTTCACCGACTGCTTGATCTTCAGATGGAGTTCCTTGTCCTCCTTCGAGGGCTCGTTCAGGATCCTCATCTCGAGATCCCTCAGCGCCTGCTTCTGGCCATCCTCGGCGCCGTTCCCGTTGTCCGCCCAGATCCGCTTCCGGAACAGCCGGACGCCGCGCAGCTGCCCCTTCCCTGCCAGCCGGTCCATGACATCCCCGTAGTACCGGTGGCGTTCCCCGAGCAGCCTCCGGGCGACCAGCGCCTGCTCCTCCGCCGCCTGCGGACGCGGCGGAATCGGTCCCATCTTCAGGATCTCGTCGCGGGCCGCGAACTTCGGCCCCTGCGTGTCGCTTCCACGGATCACCGCCTCGAACGCCTCGAAGGCCCTGAGCTTCTCGCCTTTCGCCGCGAGCGCCCGCCCCTCGGCGAGCTTTGCGTCGAGTTCCGCAGGGGCAAGATCGGCCCGGGCGAACAGCGCCGTCGCCAGCAGCACGATGCAGATCCGGGGCATCAGGGAGACCTCCTCGGGAAGGGCCGCCATCATACCGCGGGGCTACTCCGGACCGTCCGCTCTCGTGATGAGGCCGTCGCCGTTCGTGTCGCAGCGGTCCCAGGCCGCGTCCGGCCCGTCGAACTCGTCGCGGGTGACTTTCCCGTCGCCGTTCATGTCGTAGCGCGTCAGGAAGCCGTTGGCCTTCAGGCGGAGGTCGCGGACGCGCCGGAAATACGCCTCCAGTTCCTCCTTCGAGAGGGCCGCGTCCTCCTTCTCCGGGCGGTACCCGTTGATTTCGTTCCAGAGCCGGTCCCGCCCGTCGAATTCCTTCCGGGACAGCTCGCCGTTGCCGTCCGCATCCATCCGGCGGAGCACGACCTCTGCATTCGGCCCGGGGACCCCGCCCCACCGCTCGACCTGCGTCTCGATCAGTTCCTCTTTCGACACTCCGCGGTCGCCGTTTCGGTCGAGGGAGTCGAGATAGGCGCGGGGAAGCGCGAGTTCCGTCACCGACAGGAGCCGGTTTCGATCCGCGTCGAGCTTGTCGAAGCTGTCGAGGTCCACGGCGGTGTCCGCGCGCGGCGAGCGGTCGACGTAGCGGAATTCCTCCTCCGACAGGAATCCGTCGCGGTTGTTGTCCGCCCCGTCGTGGACGTAGCTGTCGAGTTCCTTCTTCGAGAGCCGGCCGTCGGCATCCAGGTCATGGTCGCCGAAATCGTCCAGGCCGCGGAAGTACGGCTTCCGTTTCGGCATTTCCATCCGGGACTTGTCCCGCGCCGCCTCCTCGACCTGCCGGATTTCCGTCCCGGTCACCCGGCCGTCCTGGTCCCCGTCGTACGTCTTCATGAACTCCCCGTTCGGGGCCTCGCTCTTCGAAATGGCCCCGTCGCCGTTCGTGTCGTACTTCTTCATCGCGTTCAGCGCGACCTTCCCGGGCGACTCGGCGTCCTCGGCGTGGACGGCGAGAGCCAGGGCCGCGGCCAGGGCGATCCGGAGCGGGTTCATTTGAGGGGGACCTCCAGGATTTTCCGGATTTCGTCCCGGTTCAGGTAGCGGGCGCCTTCGTGGCTGATGTCCTTGAGCTGGGTTCCGTCCTCGTCGATCATCCGGTCCAGCGGGAAGGCTTCCAGCGCCAGACCGCCGGTGCCGCGGCCGCCCGGAATGCCCGCCACGATCACGGGCGCCGCGGGCTTGGAAACGTCCGCCACGATCAGTCCCTGGTCGGTCGCGATGAGGGCGAAGTGCTGCAGGAAGGGCGGGTTGTAGGCGTGAACGATGCCGACGGCGGCGTTGAAGTCCCGGACCTGGACGGAGGAGACGAGGGCGGCCCGCTCCGGGTCGGTGACCTTCATCGCCCAGAAGGTGCCCATGCGGTTCCCGTCCTCGGTCACGTAGTCCAGCGTGCCGTAGAGGTAGTCGTTCTCCTCGCTCGGGATGCGGCCCCCCTCGGACCCCAGGTCGAACTGGGAGCTGAATGCGATCCCGCGGACGTGCGCTTCCCGCCAGGGCCGGAGCATGTTTTCAAACCCGCGGATCAGCTTCATGTCCGCGGGTTCCGTGGCATCGACGATCCGGACGCCGTAGACGTCGTCCGCCAGAAACGCCAGCAGGCGGGCGCGGGTGCGGCCGTTTTTCGCCGGATCGGGACGGGAGTACTGGAAGACGGTGATCACGCGCACGGCGAGCCCTGCGGCGGCGGTCTCCCCGCCTCTCGCCCCGCTCGTCCTGCCGAGGATCTTCGGCGCGGCCGGGTCGGAGACCTCGACCGCCAGGAGCCCGCCCTCCCCGTCGGCGATGTATGCGACCGGGCCGTTCAGGGAGATGTCGCGCGCATCGCGCGTCGGAACGCGCCCCAGCAGCTTCGGCCGGTCCGGCTTCGAGATGTCGTGGATCGCGACGCCGTTCTTCCCCTCGCAGACGTACAGCCGCTTCCCCGCCGCCTTCACCGCCCAGGGTGTCGCCGCGTCGATCCGGCCCCCCGCCCGCGGGAACGCCGGGTTCGAGAGGTCGATCCGGACGACCCCCTGGTCCGCGCTGCTCACCCACGCGGACGTCGCGAACCCCTCCACCGGGTCCTGCTCGAGCGCCACGCCCCGCGGTTCGCGGACCGGAATCGTGGCCAGGGGGCGCGTCCGGTCCGGGTTCGTCCGGTCGAACGCGGCGATCTCCAGCCCCGACGCCGTCGTCACGAACACCAGGTTCCGCATCAGCCCGAAATTCGGCGACCCCATCCCCCACGTCGTCGCGCTGCGGTGGCACTCCACGCACGATCGCGCTTCCGGCCTCGTCGTATGCGTCTGGTGGTGAATCATCGTCATCCCGGACAGCCCCGCCGCCGTGCGGGGCAGTCCCTGGTCGATCACCACCTTCCCCTTGCCGTCCCGGGTCGTGCACATCGTCGAAAACCCGACCATGTAGGGCGCGATCGTCCCCTCCGGGCTGACCCCGAGCCGGAATTCCCGGAAGGTCGCAAAGACTTTCTCCAGCGTCGTGACGCGCCCGGCCGTCCGCGTCCCCGACAGAAGATCGAGCTGCGTAAAGGACTCGTTGCGGTCGAAATGAAACCCGAAGAAGTTCGTGTTCCAGCCGTTGTGGCAGGTGTAGCACTCGAGCCGTCCATGGTGCGCCGTCATCGCGGCCGCCGCCTTCGCGTTGTAGTGCCGCGACCCCTTCGTCACCACGTCCTTCGCCTGCTTGACCGTGTGCTCCTGCCCGTCCACGCGCGACGTCAGGATCACCCGCCCGTCGTCCTCCCGCCGGAGATGATCCAGCACGAACCCCCTCTCCGTGCGGAAATCCGCGACCGCGTCGATCGTTCCATGGCAGGTCGTGCACTCGATCTCGACCGCGTGCTCCATCTGCCCGTAGAGATTCCCGTCCCCCATCACGTCGCGCGCCGTGTGACAGTCGATGCAGTGCATCCCGCGCGCATGGTGGATGTCCGGCGGCGTCACACGGTCGTCCCGGATGTACCACGCGCCGTTCAGCCGCATCGGCGTCGTCCCCGGAACCTGCGGCCCCCCCGGCATCCCCGGCGCCAGCTGCGCCATGCCCCGGAAATGCAGGCCGATCGAAGCGTCGCCGTAGTGGCACTTCACGCAGGTCGAGGTCGGGATGGCGCTCGTCAGCTGGTGCTTCAGCGGGTGCCCCGGTTCGTAGCGCGGAATCATGGGATCCCCGGACTCGGTCAGCCCGTCATCGGCGTAGGTCACATGGCAGGCCGCGCACCCCTCGCTCCGGTAGTCCCCGTCCATCCCCAGCCGGCCGCGCACCGCACGGCCCCTGCCCCACAGGTGGCACTGCATGCACGCCTTCCGCGGGACGTCCCGGTAGTGCGTCGCGATCTTCCCGGGCGCCCCCGCGGCCTGAAACGCCGGAACCCGGGTCAGCGACGTCAACCCGTGCCTCCCCGTGTCGCCGTCCTCGTCCTTCACGTCGAAAATCCCGTGCTGCGGCGTCTTTGAAGACGTCACCCCGTTCTCGTACAGGCCGTCGCACAGGTGCCCGGCGGTCGTGGCATGAAGCGACTTGAAGAGGTCGGCGCACTCGGTCCTGTGGCACTCCCCGCAGGTCTGCTGGACGACCCTCAGGTTTCCGGGATTCTGGAACCGCAGCCAGTCGGGATCGAAACCGAGGGGGAGCACGCGTTCATCCACCGGGACGGCCTCGCGGGGCCGCACGTGGGCCAGCTCCTTCCGGGTCGCGGCGCCGTTCCCGCCATGGCAGCCGACGCAGGAGATCGGGAACCAGGGGTGCATTTCCTCGGTCCCCTTGTGGCAGGTGAGACACCCCGTCGAGTCCGCGTCGATGTCCCGCCCCTCCTCCGCGGGCTCGGCCTGCGGCTCCTCCGCGCGCACGAGGACGAACACGGCGAGCGCCGCGACGAGAACCAGGACGGCGGCGGCGGCTCGCTTCACCGCGCTCCTCGCCCCCCCCGGCGCCCCTCGATCGCCGCCGGCTGAACGCGGAGCCGGCCGCCCTCCGGCCCTGTTACACTCCGGGGCATGCTGACCCTCCTCGGCCTGGTGCTGGCCATCGTCGGCGGCGTCTGGATCGCCATCGAAGCGTTCAAGGAGGGGCTCCTCTGGGGGATCGGGTGCCTCCTGATCCCCATCGTCGGGCTGATCTTCGTGGCCCTGCACTGGGACGTCGCGAAACGCCCGTTCCTGATCCAGATGGTCGGCGTGGCGCTGTATTTCCTGGGCGGCGGAAGCGCCTGACCGCCCACCGCGCGCACGGTCTCCCGCCCCGCCCCGCTAACCGTACAGCTCCTTCAGAGACTTCGCTTTCGAATGCTCCGCCTTCGCCCCCATCAGCGCGCAGAGCGTCGGCGCCACGTCGATCGTCTGGAACTCCGCCAGGCTCTGCGACCCCTTCTTGAAGTCCGGCCCCGCCGCGAACATCGCCACCTTGCCCAGTTCGTCCGACCGGTCGCCGTGGTCGAGCCCGTTGCGCTGGTTCAGGTCCTTGTCCCGCCCGAACTCCGGGAGCACCAGGATCGTCGTCGTCGCGCGCAGTTCCGGGTCGGCCTGGATCGCATCCCAGAGTTTCCCGACCTCCTCGTCGTTCCGGCGGATCACCTCGGTGTAGGCGTTGAAGCTGTTGTGCGCCACGTCCGCGTTCTGCAGCCCGATTCCCATCATGCGCGGTTTGAAGATCCGGAAGAGGTTCATGGCGGTGCGGATCGATTTCGCGTCCTCGGCCCCGGGGCCGGTGATGTTCGAGGTCCCGGCGCTGATCTCGTCGAGGATGAAGTTCTTCACCTTCTGGTGGGTCTCGCGGTCGTTCCTGAGCGAGCCGTCGGCGATCCTGCTGACCTCCTCCGGATCCATCGACTTCTCGAGCTTCTCGACGAGCGCGGCCTCCGCGTCCTTCTCCTTTTTCGGGCGCCCGAACCTGTCGAGGATGTCCCGGAACTCGGCGTTGAAAATCCCGTCGCCGCTGATCAGGTTGGCGCCGTACTGCGCGCCGTAGTCCTTGTGCTCCCCGTACGCGTAGTTGAGCGTCTGGGCGCCGCCGGACGTGGAGAGCCAGACTTCCTTCGCGGGGAGCCCCAGCTGTTTGCGCACGTATTCGAACACCGTGGGCTGGCGCCCGCGCTGGTTCTCACGGATTCCCATTTCGTCGAAGCAGCCTGTGAAGAGGCCGAGCGCGGCGCCGTAGTGGCCGATGTTCCGGGCCTTCATGTTCGGGCAGACGACGCCCGCCCGGGCGATCTTCATGAGATTCGGGATGTTCTGCGGCGTCCCGATCGTCTCCCGGCTGCGCACCCCGCCGGCGAAGGCCACGAGGATCACGCGCCGTGTCTTCAGCCCCGTTTCGGCCCACGCCGTCCCCTCCCGGAGCAGGCTGGGGAGGAACGAGGTCGCGGCGGCGGCCACGGTCCCGGTCTTGAGAAACTCACGTCGCGTCAGCGGCATGATCGGCTCCCGTGTGGATGGGTGAATTCCCTCAGACGAGGATACAGCGTCGCCGGGGAATACGTTGCGGGATTCTGATCGCTCCCGGCCATCCGCAGAATCCGGGGGCTATTCCCCGGAAGTGCGCAGGGCCGCGCAGAAAGTCGCCACCCCCTCGTCCCCGGGCCACGGCGACCGCCCCTCTCAATACCCCTGATACTCCGAGGAATCCACAATCGCCTGGATCGCCTGCCGGACATGCCCGTCCGCCGCCGCCTTCCCGAACGACTCCAGCTCCGCCGCCGTCGGCGCGCGCCCCAGCATCCGCACAAACAGGTCGCCCACCCACTGCCGTGAATCCTTCACCGCCTCCACCTTCAGCTCCCTGCTGTCCACCAGCACCTTCGCCAGCACGCTCCGGATCGGCCCCGGATCCGCCAGCGCCTGAAGCGCGTTCCGGAACAGCCGGAACTCCTCGTACGTCGCCCGCCGCCCCAGCAGCTCCACATACAGAGAGCGGATGAACTGGTGGTCGCTCTTGCGCCTCAGCATCAAGGCCCGCGCCATGTACGCATCGTCCAGCAGCCACTCCTTCATCACCTCCGGATACGCCGCCGCATCCGCCGCGACCCGCTCCACGTTGCGTTCCAGCACCGCCGGCGGGATCGCCGCCCCGGTCAGCCGCCGGTGCTGCCGGTCCAGAACCCGCTCGATGAACACCCGCTGGCGCAGCACGATCGAGACCAGGTCCGCCTGGCTCCGCCCCGTCTCGCCGAACAGCTTCCCCTCGTACCCGTCGTACATCTTCTTCCCGGTCGCCAGCAGCATCGGCTGGTTCTGCACCACCATCCCGAGCAGCTGCTCCAGCACCACCGTCACGAACGTGTCGTTCCCGGGATTCCGATGGTTGAAATACTGGCTGATCACGATCTCCTGCATCGCGGCGGGAAGGGTCAGCGTGCCGGCGGCCAGTTTCTGCGGGATCGTGGTGAGACGCGGCGTCGCGGGGCGGAAGTTGTCGAGCAGAAGGAAGTAATAGAGCTCTTCCTCGTACCAGGTCTCCCAGGCCTCGGGAGTGCGCGTCAGGCGGTCCACCGTCTGCGCCCGCGTCTCGGCCGCCGCGAGCTGCACCTCGGCGTCGAGCGGAGATCGCCCGAGCAGGTCGAACGAAACGTCGCGCAGGTAGCGCAGATCCTCCGGCGCCATCACCAGCCGCCCCCGCGCGTCCACCTTTCCCGCGGCGCGCAGCTCCTGCGCATCCCAGTCGCGCCCGCCGTAGCGCACCCGGGCGGCCGT
>JABWAY010000092.1 GCA_013360825.1 Candidatus Brocadiia bacterium
GCCGGGAGATCCGGTTCGGGACCCACGCGCGCCATTCGAACGACGAGAACGTGGTGATCCTGCGCGCCCAGGTCGACTTCTGAGCCGGACGGCGGCGGAGGCGCTCCCCGGGACCTGATCGCGGATCCCCGGGGAGGCGGTCCCTCGGGGGGCGAGGCCGGTGCCGGGCCGGGAACGCGGGAGACCGAGCCCCGCGCAGCGTGGCGGGCCGGGCGAAGACGAACAGATACGCGAGGAGACGGACACCATGTCCATCCGGGAGAACATCAGGGGATTCCTGAAGGCGGGGCACCTGCCCACGCTTCTGACGTCGTTCCTGTACTTCGACTTCTGCTTCGCCATCTGGGTCCTGAACGGCGCGATGGCGCTGTTCATCGCTGAAGAATTCAAGCTGTCGCCGTCGCAGAAGGGGTTCATGGTCGCGGTCCCGGTCTGGGCGGGGGCCCTGATGCGGTTCCCCCTCGGCATCCTGTCGCAGTACATCGGGCGCAAGAACGCGGCGCTCCTGGAGATGGGGATCATCCTGGGATGCCTCTTCTTCGGCTGGCAGTTCGTCGGGAGCTACAACGACGTTCTCGGCATGGGGGTCGCCCTCGGGGTCGCCGGAGCGAGCTTCGGCGTCGCCCTGTCGCTCGGTTCGGGCTCCTATCCGCCGAAGTACAAGGGCCTGGCCATGGGGATCGCTGGCGCCGGCAACAGCGGCACGGTCCTGGCCCTCCTTCTGGCGCCCCCGATGGCCAAACTGTACGGCTGGAAGCAGGTCTACGGGTGGGCGATGGTCCCCATGCTGGTCGCGTTCCTGCTCCTTTGGTTCTTCGCGAAGGAACCCTCGGACCGGGAGGCGAAGAAGAAGCTCGGGGAGTACGTGAAGATCCTCTGGAACCGCGACGCCTGGATTTTCAACATCATCTACTCCGTCACGTTCGGCGGGTTCATTGGCCTGTCCAGCTTCCTGCCCGTCTTCTTCGGCGACCAGTACGGCATTCCCAAGTCCCAGGTCGGCCAGTACAGCGCGATCATCGTCATCGTCGCCTCCGTCCTGCGCATCGCCGGGGGCTGGCTCTCCGATCACCTGGGCGGCATCCGGCTTCTCTACTGGCTCTGCGGCGTCATCCTGGTCACGGTGGGCATGGCGGCGACGCTCCCGGCCAATCCCTGGGTCGCCGTGGCGGTCCTGGTCGTCACGTTCGCAGCCATGGGCGCCGGCAACGGCGCAGTCTTCCAGCTCGTCCCGCTGCGGTTCAAGGGTGACACCGCCGTCGCCTCCAGCCTCATCGGGGAAATCGGAGCCCTCGCCGGCGGCTTCCTGCCCTTCTTCATGGGCCTGGGAAAACAGCACACCGGCAGTTTCGCCCCGGGCTTCCTGGCAGGCGTCGCCCTGACCGGCGTGGCGCTCGTGTCGCTCTTCTTCGTCTCCCGCCAGTGGACGTCCACCTGGGTCGGGGCCCACGGGAAGGCCCGGGAATCCTCCGAGGAGCCCCGACTCCCGATGCAGGTCGCCGGGTCCGACGGCACGAAAGCTGCGAGGAGCTGAGATGGCGCGGATCGCGAGGTGGGAACCGGAGGATCGCCAGTTCTGGGAAACAGAAGGCCGATCGAGGGCCTGGCTGACCCTGGCGGTCACGACGTTCTCACTCATCGCTTCGTTCGGGACCTGGTTCGTGTTCAGCGCCGTCGCGGTGCGATTGCCGGCGATCGGCTTCAAGTTCACGTC
This sequence comes from Candidatus Brocadiia bacterium, assembly GCA_013360825.1. Classification (GTDB taxonomy): domain Bacteria; phylum Planctomycetota; class MHYJ01; order WSZJ01; family WSZJ01; genus WSZJ01. Next base: position 1,715 of record JABWAY010000092.1, read on the forward strand.
GCTCCAGCTGTTCTGGCTCACGGCCATGCCCGGGCTCTCGGGCGGCACCCTGCGGCTGATCCACACCTTCCTGATTCCGATCTACGGAACGCGGCTCACCGTCACCACGGCGACCTTCCTCAAGCTCATCCCCATGCTCTGGCTGGGGTTCGCCGTCCAGAATCCGGAGACCCCGTTCGCCAGCTTCCTCGTCATCGCCTTCCTCTGCGGCATGGGCGGCGGCGACTTCTCCTCCTACATGCCCTCGACGTCCATGTTTTTCCCCAAGCGTCTCCAGGGGACGGCGATGGGCCTTCAGGCGGGGATCGGGAATCTCGGCGTGAGTGTCGTCCAGTTCGTCACCCCCTGGATCATCGCGTTTCCGCTGCTCTCCGCCTTCGGCGGCTCCCAGGTGTTCACGAAGGGCGCCGTGAAGAAGGAGATCTGGCTTCAGAACGGGGCGCTCTGGTACGTCCCCTATCTGGTCCTGGCCGGCGTGCTCTGCGCGCTCCTGCTGCGCAGCCTTCCCAGGACGAAGCTGTCGGTGGGACAGATGGTCCGGAACATGACGGACAACAAGCACGCGTGGTTCTGCGTCGTCACCTACATCATGACGTTCGGCAGCTTCTCGGGGCTGGCGGCGGCCTTCCCCCTGATGATCAAGGTCATCTACGGGAATTTCCCGGGGGCTCCGGACCCGCTGAAGTACGCCTTCCTGGGACCGCTGGTCGGCTCCGCCATCCGGTTCATCGGCGGGCCGCTCGCGGACCGTTTCGGCGGCAGCATCTGGACTCAGGTTTCGGGGCTGGGGCTGATCGGCGGGTGCCTGGCGCTGATCTTCGGCGGGTACCTGACCCCGACGTCGCTGGACCAGTTCAACGGATTCCTCGGGATCATGCTCTGGATGTTCCTGATGTCGGGGGTGGGGAATTTCGCCACCTTCCGCCAGTACCCGATCATCTTCGCGTTCGACCCCCGCCAGGGGGGCCAGATCCTCGGGTGGACGGGCGCCTGGGCCGCGTACGGCCCGCTGATCTTCTCCTCCCTGATCGGCGCCAGCATCTCCTCCTGCGGCTCCGCCAAGCCGTTCTTCTGGGGGGCTCTGGCGTTCTACGTCGTCGCGTCCGCCATCAACTGGTGGTTCTACACACGGATCAACGGGGAGCGGTACGACTTCGGCACGTGGAAGGGCACGTGGTGGGACAAGGCGAAAGCCACATGGCCGGCTCCGAAAGTCTGAACCATTCCGGCGTTCATTGAGGTGACTCCGATGCCGTCAGGCCGATCCTTCCCGTCGACAGTCCGCCGCTGCATCGCGCTGACCGCGCTGCTCGCCGCGGTCGCGTCCGCGCAGACGCCGGGCCCCCGCCAGGACTTCCGCCAGAACTGCGCGAGCTGCCACACGATCGGCGGCGGCGCGCTGGCGGGACCGGACCTGAAAAATGTCTCGCAGCGGCAGAAGCGGGAATGGCTCGTCGGGTTCATCGTCGACCCGAACAAGGCGCTGGACTCCGGCGATCCCTACGCCCTCCAACTCCTCCGGGACGCCCGCGGCCAGCGCATGCCCGCCATCCCGCGGATGACCGAGGCCCGCGCCGCGGCGCTTCTCGACATGATCGAGGAGGAATCGAAGCTCGCGAAGTCGGAGTTCGTCGGGCTGCAGCTGATCGTCCGTCCGGTGCTGCCGCAGGACATCGCGGACGGCGCGGCGCTGTTCCGGGGGGACAAGCCGCTGCAGAAGGGCGGGACGGCGTGTCTCTCGTGTCACACGGTCGGAGGGCTGGCCGCGCTGGGCGGGGGGGTGCTGGGGCCGGACCTCACGCGGGTGTTCGAGCGGTACAAGGACTTCCGCACGCTCGGACAGTGGCTTTCCGCGCCGCCGACGGCGCAGATGAGCGCCGCGTTCAAGGACCACGCGCTCGAGCCGGAGGAGATCTTCGCGCTCGCCGCGTTCTTCGAGGACGCCGCCCGGCACCGCAGGGAGGACGATTCTCCTGCGCCGATGATCCTGATTCTTCTCGGCCTCGGAGGGGCGGGGGTTCTCCTGGCCCTGTTCGAGTGTCTCTGGAAGAACCGCTTCCGGGCCGTGCGCGCGCCGCTCGCACAGGCTCCATTGATCGGAGACGAATCGTGAACGGTAACGGCAACGGGAACGGGAAGAACTCCTGGATCGCCGACAAGTTCTCGGCGCAGTCCCGGGACTGGGAGGAGTTTTACAGGAACCGCTGGCAGCACGACAAGGTCGTGCGGAGCACGCACGGGGTGAACTGCACCGGCGGGTGCACCTGGCAGATCCATGTGAAGGACGGGATCGTGACCTGGGAGATGCAGGGTCTCGACTATCCCGCCCTCGAGCACGGGCTGCCGGGGTACGAGCCGCGCGGCTGCCAGCGGGGGATCAGCTTCTCCTGGTATCTGTACAGCCCGCTGCGGGTGAAGTACCCGTACATGCGCGGGGCGCTGGTGGATCTGTGGACGGCGGCGAGGGCGGCGCACGAGGATCCGGTGGACGCGTGGGCGTCGCTGGTCGAGAACCCGGCGGCGCGCGCGCGCTGGCAGCGCGCCCGGGGCAAAGGCGGATTCCGGCGGAGTTCCTGGGCGACCGTGCTGGAGCTGATGGCGGCCGCGAACGTCTACACGATCAAGAAGCACGGGCCGGACCGCATCGCCGGCTTCTCGCCGATCCCGGCGATGTCGATGATCAGCTACGCCGCCGGCGCACGCCTGATGCAGCTCATGGGCGGGATCTCGCTCTCCTTCTACGACTGGTACTGCGATCTGCCGAGCGCCTCCCCCGAGACCTGGGGGGAGCAGACCGACGTCCAGGAGTCCGCGGACTGGTACAACGCCAAGCTCCTGGCGGTGATGGGTTCCAACCTCAACATGACGCGGACGCCGGACTGCCATTTCGCGGCCGAGGCGCGCCACAACGGGAGCAAGATGTACGTCTTCGCCCCCGATTTCAACCAGGTCGCGAAGTATGCCGACAAGTGGATCTCGGTGAACGCCGGCCAGGACGGGGCGTGGTGGATGGCCGTGAACCACATCCTGCTCAAGGAGTTCCACCACGAGCGCAAGGTCCCGTACTTCCTCGACTATGCCCGGCGCTTCACGGATTCGCCGTTCCTGGTCGAGCTGAAGGAGGAGAACGGGGTCTGGGAGGCGGGGCAGCTGCTGAGGGCGAACCGGCTGTCGCCGTACGAGAAGGTGGAGAACGGCGACTGGAAGTTCCTGTTCTGGGACGAGACGGCGAAGCGGCCGAAGATGCCGATGGGGAGTGTGGGGGACCGGTGGGCGCAGGCGGAGAAGGGGAAGTGGAACCTGCTGATGAAGGACGGGCTGGACGGGAGCGAGATTGCGCCGGCGCTGACGTTCCTGGAGGAGAGCGACGGGGTGGTGCAGGTGCGGCTGGACAATTTCGCGGAGGCGAAGAGTCTGCGTCGCGGGGTGCCGGTGAAGCGGCTGGTGACGGCGGACGGGAAGACGGTGACGGTGGCGACGGTGTACGACTTGCTGATGGCGCAGTACGGGGTCGGGCGGGGGCTGGCGGGGGACTATCCCGCGAGCATGGACGACGAGAATGCGCCGTACACGCCGGCGTGGTCGGAGAAGTTCACGGGGATCGGGCGTGCGGACCTGGTGTCATTCGCGCGGGAGTGGGGGACAACGGCGGAGAAGACGAACGGGAAGTGCACGATCATCATCGGGGCGGGGATCAACCACTGGTACCACGCGAACCTGATGTACCGGGCGGGGATTCACGCGCTGCTGTTCTGCGGCTGCGTGGGGGTGAACGGCGGCGGGCTGGCGCACTACGTCGGGCAGGAGAAGCTGGCGCCGGGTGAGCCGTGGGGGGCGATCGCGTTCGGGAAGGACTGGTATCCGCCCTCGCGCCTGCAGAACGCGCCGAGCTGGCACTATGTCAACACCGACCAGTGGCGTTACGAGAAGTCGTTCCTCGACTACCACACGGTGCCGCCGAACCAGAAACCCGGCTCGCTGGCGTCTGGCCACACGATGGACGCGCAGGTGCGGGCGGTGCGCAACGGATGGCTGCCGTTCTACCCGCAGTTCGAGCGCAACACGCTGGAGCTGGTGAAGGAGGCGGAGGCGGCGGGGGCGAAGGACGAGGCCTCGATCGTCGCCTGGGTGGTGCGCCAGCTCAAAGAGCGGAAGCTGAAGTTCTCCGTGGAGGATCCCGACGCGCCGGCGAACTGGCCGCGGGTCTGGTACATCTGGCGCGGCAACGCGCTCATGTCGAGCAGCAAGGGGCACGAGTACTTCCTGCACCACTATCTGGGGACGCACCACAACAACATCGCGACGGAGATCGCCGGGGATTCGGTGAAGGAGGTCGTCTGGCACGACAAGGCGCCGGAAGGAAAGATGGACCTGGTGGTCGATCTCAACTTCCGGATGGACACCTCGGCGCTCTACTCCGACATCGTCCTCCCCGCCGCCACGTGGTACGAGAAGGCGGACCTCAACTCGACCGACATGCACAGCTTCATCCACCCGCTGTCCGAAGCGGTGCCGCCGTGCTGGGAGTCGAAGAGCGACTGGCAGATCTTCAAGTCCATCGCGGAGGTGTTCTCCAGGCTGGCGGCGAAGCATTTCCCGGGGAAGGTGAAGGACCTGGTGGCGCTTCCGCTGGCGCACGATTCCGCGGCGGAGATCGCGCAGCCGGCGATGAAGGACTGGATCACGGGCGAGATCGAGGCGATTCCCGGCAAGACGATGCCCGGTCTCAAGATCGTCGAGCGCGACTACGCGAATCTCTACCGGCAGTACATCTCGTTCGGTCCCGCGGCGCGCGCCGGGGGGCTGGGGGCCCACGGGACGAAGTACGCGATCGACGATGCGTATGACGAGATGGTGAAGACCCGTCCCGCGGTCACGTGGGGCGGGAAGACGTATCCCTCGCTGGCGAAGGACGTGGAGGTCTGCAACGTCATCCTGGAGCTCGCCACGGTGACCAACGGCGAGATGGCCTGGCGCTCGTACAAGAACATGGAGGAGCGCACCGGCCTCCCGCTCGTGCACCTCGTCGAGAAGAACCGGGGAGTGCGGGTGGACTATGCGGGGCTGCAGAAAGGGCCGCACCGGTTCATCAACAGCCCGATGTGGTCGGGGCTGATCGAGAACGGCCGGCCCTACTCGCCGTTCACGTACAACAAGGAGGCGCTCGTCCCCTGGCGGACGCTGACCGGGCGGCAGCACCTCTACCTCGATCACCCCGGGTACATCCAGTTCGGCGAGCACCTGCCGACGTACAAGCCGAAGCCGGCGCCCGTCCACTACGCCGACCTGCGGGTGAGCGTCGAGGCCGGGCCGACGAAGATGCTCAACTACCTCACACCGCACGGGAAGTGGCACATCCACTCGACGTACGGGGACAACCACCGCATGTCGACCCTCTCCCGCGGGGTCGAACCCTTCTGGATGAACCACAAGGACGCCGAGGACATCGGCGTCGTGGATAACGACTGGGTCGAGGTCTACAACGACCACGGGGTCGTCGTGACGCGGGCGGCGGTGAGCGCGCGCATCCCCCGGGGGATCTGCATCATCTATCACTCACCGGAGCGCACGCTCTCGGTGCCGAAGTCCCCGATGCGGGGGAACCGGCGCGCGGGCGGGCACAACAGCCTGACGCGGACCCGCCTCAAGCCGAACCTCATGATCGGCGGGTACGGCCAGTTCACCTATCACTTCAATTATTGGGGCCCGATCGGCTGCAACCGCGACACCCACATCCTGGTTCGAAAGCTTCCGAAGCTCCTCTGGTAACGGAGAACCTGCCATGGACGTCAGGGCACAGATCTCGATGGTGTTTCACCTGGACAAGTGCATTGGCTGCCACACATGCAGCATTGCCTGCAAGAACATCTGGACCGACCGCAAGGGGTCGGAATACATGTGGTGGAACAACGTGGAGACGAAGCCGGGGACCGGGTATCCCACGCGGTGGGAGAGCCAGCAGGAGTACAAGGGCGGATGGGAGGTGGTGGACGGGAAGCTGCGCCTGAAGTCCACGAGCAAGGCGCAGATCATTTTCAACATCTTTCACAATCCGTCGCTGCCGTCGATGGACGACTACTACGAGCCGTGGTCGTACCGGTACGCGGACCTGTTCAACGCCCCGGAGTCGGACGACCAGCCGACGGCGCGGCCGATCTCGATGGTGACGGGCGACCCGATCGACATCAAGGCGGGGCCGAACTGGGACGACGATCTGGGCGGATCGCAGATTTACGCGGCGAACGACCCGAATCTGGAATCGCTGTCGCCGGAGGTGCGGGCGCAGCTGCAGGCGATCGAGCGGCTGGTGTTCTTCTACTTTCCGCGGATCTGCAACCACTGTCTGAACCCGGCGTGCGTCGCGTCCTGTCCCTCGGGGGCGCTGTACAAGCGCGGGGAGGACGGGGTGGTGCTGATCGACCAGAAGGTCTGCCGCGGGTGGCGGTCGTGCGTCGCGGCCTGCCCGTACAAGAAGTCGTACTTCAACTGGTCCACGGGCAAGTCTGAGAAGTGCATCCTGTGTTTCCCGCGCCTGGAGACGGGGCAGGCTCCGGCCTGTTTCCATTCCTGTGTCGGGCGGATCCGGTATCTGGGGGTGATGCTCTACGACGCCTCGCGGATTGAGGAGGTCGCGAAGACCCCGAACGAGGGGCTGGCGGACGCCTTCCGCGGGATCGTGCTCGATCCGCACGACCCCGCGGTGATCGCGGGGGCGCGGGCGAACGGGATCGCGGAGAGCATGCTGGAGTCGGCGCAGGCGTCGCCGATCTACCAGTTCGTGAAGGTCTGGAAGATCGCGCTGGCGCCGCACCTGGAGTTCCGGACGCTGCCGATGCTGTTCTACGTCCCGCCGCTGCTGCCGGTGATGTCGCAGCTCAAGGACGGGAACGTCACCACGGTGAACCAGAACTTCTTCCACGACATCGAGCAGGCGCGCATCCCGATGCAGTTCCTGGGCAACCTGTTCGGCGCCGGGCACGTCGGCAAGGTGACGTACGCGCTTCGCAAGCAGATGGCCGTGCGGATGTGGCGGCGCGCGGTGACGGTCGGCGACATCACGCGCGACGTCGCGGAGCGCGCCCTCCGGGAGGCCGACTGCAGCCCCGACGAGGCCGAGGCGATCTACCGGATGAGTTCGCTCGCGAACATCAACGAGCGGATCGTGATTCCCCCGTCCCACCGCGAGGAGGCGATCGAGATGATGGCCGACCCGCTGGTCCACAAGCAGAGCGTCGGGTTCGGGTTCATCGAGCGCCCGGAGAGGGGGACATGATGCAGACCGCAACCGTGCTCCACGACGTCCTCGCCGGCCTTCTCAGCTACCCGGCGGCCGGGTTCCACGCGCAGGTCGCCGCCGCCCCGGCGGAGATCCGGCCCGTCTGCGCCCCCGCCGCCGACCGGCTGGCCGCGTTCGCCGCCTTCGTGGAGCGGCAGCCGGTGTCGGAGCTGGAAGAGCTGTTCACGCGGACGTTCGACATCAACCCGGCGTGCTCGCTCGAGGTGGGGTGGCACCTGTTCGGCGAGCGCTACGAGCGGGGGGACTTCCTCGTGCGGATGCGCACCCACATGCGCGCGCTCGACCTCCCGGAATCGAGCGAGCTGCCCGATCACCTGGGCCACGTCCTCCCGGTCCTGGGCCGGCTCCCCCGCGAGGAGGCGGAGGCCTTCGCCGCGCAGTCCTGCCTGCCCGCGCTGGACAAGATGTGCGAGGCCTTCGGCCCCGAGCCGCACCCGTACCTCGACCTGCTCGAGGCGATCCGCACCGCCGTCCGCATCCTGCACTCCGCGCCGGACGGCGGCGGCGTGCCGCCGTCGACCCCCGCCCCCGATCAGGGAGGAGCCTGAATCCCATGCTGCTGCTAGCCCAGACCGCCCCGGCGTCGCCGAGCTTCCTGAGCAACCTGGATACGCTCCTGTTCGCCGTGTTCCCGTACGTGGCCATGGCGATGTTCTTCCTCATCACGATCTCGCGCTACCGAAGCCACCCCTTCACCTACTCCAGCCTCTCGACGCAGTTCATCGAGAACCGCCAGCACTTCTGGGGGCTCGTCCCCTTTCACTACGGCGTGATCGCGGTCCTGACCGGCCACGTCGTGGCCTTCGCGATCCCGCGCAGCGTGCTCCTCTGGAACGCCCGCCCGCTGCGCCTCTACATCCTCGAGGTGTCCGCGCTGATCTTCGCCGTGCTCACGCTGGTCGGGCTGATCCAGAGCATCCACCGGCGCCTGACCAGCAGCAAGGTCAGGACCGCCACGACGCCGACCGACTGGATCGTGCTCGCGATGCTGCTGTTCCAGCTGGGAAGCGGGATGTACATCGCGGTGATGCACCGGTGGGGGTCCTCCTGGTTCGCGACCTCCGTCTCTCCCTACCTCTGGTCGCTGGTCCGGCTGAATCCCGACATCTCCACGATCGTCCCGATGCCCGCGGCGGTGAAGCTCCACATCATCTCCGCCTTCCTGCTGATCGCGTTCTTCCCGTTCACCCGCCTGGTGCACGTCCTGGTCGTCCCGAACATGTACCTCTGGCGTCGGGCGCAGGTCGTGCGGTGGTACCGGGACCGCAGGGTGAGGAGTTCCCAGTGAACACCTCCAGGACGCTTCCGCTCTCCGGGCCGGCCCGAGGCGGCGGTCCGCGGGGCGCATCGCCCGGCCCAGGGGAGTCCGCGTCATGAAGCTCAGGATCACGGCTATCGTGCTCGCCGTCGGCGTCGTGCTCGGCTGCGTCTCGCTCTGGCCGCGCGTGGCCGCGGTGCGCCTCCCGGGGAACGACCTCGGGTACACCCCGCGGCAGCCGATCGACTACTCGCACAGGCTGCACGCGGGGGAGCTCCAGATCGCCTGCCTGTACTGCCATTTCGGGGCGGAAAAGAGCCGGCACGCGGGGATCCCCCCGGCGTCGGTGTGCATGAACTGCCACCAGCACGTGACGGCGCGGTGGGTGGACGTGAAGGAGGAAGAGAAGCGGGCGGTTGCGGAGAACCGGAAGCCGCGCGTGCTGGTGTCGCCGGAGATCCAGAAACTGTTCGACGCGCTGGCGCTGACGCGGGACCCGGTCGGCCAGCTCGTGCGCGACCGGGGGAAGCCGCTCACGCCGATCCCCTGGGTGCAGGTGCACTCCCTTCCGGCCTTCGCCTACTTCGATCATCGGCGGCACGTCGCGGCGGGGGTTGACTGCCGGACCTGCCACGGTCCGGTCGAGACGATGGAGCACATGCGCCAGCACTCGGATCTGTCGATGGGGTGGTGCGTCAACTGCCACCGGGAGGTCAACCTCACGGGCGTGAACGGTCAGAAGGTGCATGCGTCGACCGATTGCGCCGGATGTCACTACTGAGCAGGTCCACGATGACGCTGTGCCGTGCAGACGACGGGGTCTTCGACGGCATGCAGGGAGGAGACCGGAATCGATGAGGATCGACGACGACGCAGGACGTTGAACGGCGCGAGGGTGGATGGCGCAGGAGCACCGTGGAGTTACTTAAGGGAGGGCGGGTGATGAGCGAAAAGGGCCGCGAGTACTGGATGGCCTTACCGCCGGAGGGAGGCGCGGCTGTTCCCGCGCATCCCGAGGAGGCCGACTTCCAGTTCCACCGCCGGGACTTCCTCCGGGCCGTCGGGTTCGTCGTCGGCGGGGCGATCCTGACGGGGTGCGGGCGCGGCGTGGAGCGCAAGGCGATCCCGTATCTCATTCCCGCCGGGGAGGTCGTTCCCGGCCGGACGTATCACTACGCCACGCTCTGCGGCGGATGCACCGCCGGGTGCGGGGTCCTGACGCGGAACCGTGACGGGCGGCCGATCAAGCTGGAAGGGAATCCGGGGCATCCGGTGTCGGGCGGGGGGCTCTGTGCGGTGGGGCAGGCGGCGGTGCTGGGGGTGTACGATTCGAAGCGCCTGAAGGGGCCGCTGTCCGGGGGGAAGCCGGCGGACTGGGCCGCGGTGGACGGCCGCGTGCGGGCCGGGCTCGAGGCGGCGCGGGCGGCGGGGCAGTCGGTGCGGGTTCTCACGGGGACGCTTTCGGGGCCGACGCTGCGGGCGGGGATCGACGCGTTCCTGGCGCGGTTTCCGGGCGGACGGCGGGTGGCGTACGACGCGCTGTCCGCGTCCGCCCTGCTGGATGCCCATGCCGAGATGTACGGAGTCCGCGTCCTGCCGCGGTATCACTTCGACCGCGCCGACGTGATCGTCTCGTTCGATGCGGACTTCCTGGGGACCTGGATTTCGCCGGTGGAGTACACGGCGGCGTACCGCCGGGGACGGACCCTGGCGGGCGAGGGCGGGCGTTTCTCGAGGCATATCCAGTTCGAGGCGGGGCTCTCCGTCACGGGTTCGAAGGCCGACCAGCGCGTGCTCGTGCTTCCGGGGGACATGGCCCTCGTGATGGCGCATCTCGCCGCGCAGGTGGCCGCGCGCGCGGGGGCGGCGGTGCCCTGGGGGGCGCTGGATCCCTCCCCGGTCCCGGCGGCGAAGCTGGAGGAGCTCGCACGGAGGCTCTGGGAAGCGCGGGGGCGTTCCCTGGTCGTGTGCGGGGCGAACGATCTCTCCGCCCAGCGGCAGGCGATTTATCTCAATCATCTGCTCGGCAATTGCGGCGCGGGGGACGGGACGAAGCCCGTGGACCTGGGCGCGCCGGCGCGCGCGCGCGAGGGAAACGACCGGGAGACCGCGGCGCTGCTCGAGGAACTCCAGGCCGGGAAGGTCGGCGCGCTCTTCATTCATGGCGTCAACCCGGTCTACGATCTCCCCGAGGGGGAGGCGTGGGCGGCGGCGCTGAAGAAGGTCCCGCTGGTGGTGAGCACGGCGGAGCGGGAGGACGAGACGGCGGCCTGTGCCACGCTGGTCTGCCCGGACCATCACTGGCTCGAGTCCTGGGGGGATGCGGAGGCGGTCGCGGGGTGCGTGACGGTCTCGCAGCCGGCGCTCCGTCCGCTCGGGGACACGCGGGGGGTGCTGGAGAGTCTGAGCACCTGGGGCGGGACGCCGCGCGAGGCGCTGGCGGCGATGCAGGAGATCTGGCGGGAGCAGGTCTATCCGCACCGGGTGCCCGGGCCGGACGGTGCGCAGGGCGCCCCGTCGTTCCAGGCGTTCTGGGACAAGGCGGTTCATGACGGATTCACGCTTCTCCGGCGCGACCCCGTCCGTCCGGGCGCGTTCCAGGGGAGCGCCCTGGCGGCGCCGCCGCGCCGCGACGGCAGGGCCGCGGAGGCCCTCGTCCTCGACGCGCTTGCCCGCGGTCTCCATCGCGGAGAGGAGGGTGCTTTCGTTGTAGCGGGCCGGGGGGCGGGTGGTTTTCTCGAGGACCTCGA
>JABWAY010000459.1 GCA_013360825.1 Candidatus Brocadiia bacterium
AGCGGTTTCAGCATCTCGGCGGCGGTGGGGAGGTCGTCGGCGAGGAGGCGGCGCAGGTCGCCGGGGGAGATCCCGAGCGCCCCCCGCAGCGCGTCGTAGTCGGCCGCCGTCCGGAGACGCGACTGCACGAACGACCCGAGCGTGTGGAACGCCGCCTCGATCGGCGCGAGGCCGAACGCGGCGCGGACCAGGTCGAGCGTGTGCCGCGCCCGGGTGAGCAGCGGATCGCCGGACGGCGCCCCGTCGCCGATCTCGAGGACGCTCGCCAGGATCGTGCCGCGTCCCCGAAGCGGCGCGGCGTCGTAGAGCTCGTGCGCCGCGCTCAGGAGCAGCGTCCGCGTTTCTTCCAGCCCGAGTCCCAGCGCCTTCGCCGCCCCCGCCAGCCCGGAAACGAGCCAGGCGCGGTACGCCTCCCGCGCCCGCGGGTCCCGGATCCGGTCGGGATCGATGCGCTCAGACATCGCCGCCACCGCGCCGTGCGCCAGCGACTCCAGCTTTTCCCCGCCGAGCCGGACCCACTCCTCCATGAACGCCGTCGCCGCCCGGCTCTTGATCTTGCGCAGATTCGCGGGGGTCAGGTCCGGACAGAGATCCCCCAGCTGCTCGTGCGTGAACCCCGCAAGCACCCCCCAGACGAAAATCCTCCGCTCGCGGTCGCTCAACGCCTTCAGGCACCGCTCGCCGAGATCCCGCGCCTCGAGGAGCACCAGGTGCGCCGTCGATCCGGGCCGGAGCCCGCCCGTGGCGGCGAACCCGAGCCCCTCGATCCCCCCGTCCTCCGGATCGACCGTGACCAGCTTCTTCGCGAGGCGCTTCGACGTGATCACCAGGTTCTCCATGATCCGGTGCAGGTAGGTCCGGAACGTCGCGCCCTTCCCGCGCCGGTATCCGCGGATCGCCCGCCAGAGGACGTCCGCGACCATCTCCTCGACGCTCCCGAACTTCAGGTTCGCCAGCATCTGCCCGCGGTCGAAGACGCGCGTCTCGGCCAGCCACCGGAGCGACTTCCCGTGGCGCAGCACGAGGAGATCGTACGCCTCCGCCTGCCGCGCCGCCGTCCCCCGCTCCCTCAGCGCCTCCGCAAGGTCCTCGTCCGGCGGCCCCTTCTCCCGTGTCGTGCTCATTGTGGACGCCGAGCGTAGCGTCCCCCCGGGTCGGGGACAAGAAAGCGCGGACCTCCCGGGGCGGGAACGCCGGGACAGAGCGGAAACGCCCGTCGCTGGACGCGTGCATGGCAGGGTCCTTACGCCGCGTGGGGGAAAGCGTGACAGGGAATCTCGAAATCGGATTCGCCGTCACACGCGCCCGCCTGTCTTCTATGTGTTTCGAACCCATTGAGGAGGAAACCGACGCATGGCGACGCCGATGGAGCACGTGGAAGCGCTGGCGCTGTCGATGGTGGCGCGGGGTGCGGGAACGCACCCGGTGGAGGGACACCCGGGGGTGGAGGAGGCGGTCGTGGCGTTCGTGGCGGGGGACCTCGGCACCGTCGAGGTCACCCTGCGCGCCGCCGGCGCCCCCGTACGGACGTTCCGGTTCGGAATCGCGGCCCCCGTTCCCGCTGCGCCGGCGGCCGCGGCGCCGCCCGCCGCGCTCCCGACGGAGCAGGATGTCGTCCGCCTGCGGGCCGTGACGGAGGAGTCCCCCGAGGATCTCTGCGCCTGGCGCGAACTCGGGCGCGTCCTCATCCTCCTGAAGCGCCCGGCGGAGGCGGCCGCGGCCATGGAGAAGGCCGTGGCGCTCAACCCCTCGAACCCGTTCTTCTCCCTCGAACTCGGACTGTTCTACAGCGACGCCGGCCGGCACGCCGACGCGGCGGCCTGTTTCGAGAAGATCGTGGCGATCGACCCGACCCTCGACCACTGGGTCTCCCACCCCGGCGTCGCCGCCCTGATGAAACTCGCGCAGTCCCGCCGGCGGCAGGGGGATGCGGCCGCGGCCGCGACGACACTGCGCGCCGCGCTCCCGCTCGTCGCCGCGATCCTCTGCGACCTCGGCGCGTACTCGATGGACTCCGGGAACCACCTCGAGGCGGCCGGGTTCCTCGGCATGGCCGGGACGCTCGCCCCCCGCATGGTCCCCGCCCTCCACGGCGCGGGACGCTCCCTCCTCTGGATCGGCCGCCCGGGCGAAGCGCTCCCCTGGCTGACCCAGGCCGTCACGCACGACAGCAGCTGCGTCGAAGCCTGGTACGACCTGGGCATCGCCTACGCGCGGCTGGGGCGGAGGGTGGAAGCGCGTCGCACGCTTCGCCGCGTCCTCCACCGCGACCCGGCCCACGACGGCGCCTGGTACGACCTCGGGTGCCTCGATGCGCTCGAGGGGAAGCGCGACGCCGCGTTCCGGCACCTGC
>JABWAY010000460.1 GCA_013360825.1 Candidatus Brocadiia bacterium
GCCCTCGCCCTCGCGCTCTGCCACGCCCTTCGCGGCTCCGGCCCGTCCTCCCGCCCGCGCGCGTCCCGCCGCCGAGGGTGGACAACCGCCGACGTGGCCCGCCTTCCCGGGCGGTGACCCGGTCGGTTTTCCTTGGCGCGGAAGACGGCCCGGGCATCATGTCACTCCCCCTCCACGGAGAACTCCCATGAAAGCCCTCACCGCCTCGAACCTGGACCTCAGGGTCTTCCGCAAGGGCAAGGTCCGCGACGTTTACGACCTCGACGACAGGCTCCTGTTCATCGCCACGGACCGCATCAGTGCCTTTGACGTCGTGATGCCGACCGGGATTCCCGACAAGGGCAGGATCCTCACGCAACTCGCGACGTTCTGGTTCCAGCGCCTCGACAGGATCGCCCCGCACCACCTCCTGGAAACCGACGTCGACCGGATCCCCCAGATCCCCCCGGACCGCCGGGAGGAATTCCGCGGACGCGCCGTCACGGTGCGCAAGGTCTCGGTTTTCCCCGTCGAGTGCGTCGTCCGCGGCTACCTCGCCGGGTCCGGCTGGAAGGAGTACCAGGAGAGCGGCGCCGTCTGCGGCGTGCCGCTCCCGAAAGGCCTGCGAGAGGCTGACCGCCTGCCGGCGCCGATCTTCACGCCCGCCACGAAGGAAGACGTCGGCCACGACGTGAACATCGATTTCGACCGCATGGCCTCGATCGTCGGCAGGCCCGTGGCCGAGACGCTCCGCGACCTGTCGATCCGGATCTATGCGGAGGCGAACGCCTATGCGATGACGAAGGGGATCATCCTGGCGGACACGAAATTCGAGTGGGGATGGCACGACGGGAAGCCGATGCTGGTGGACGAGGTGCTGACCCCCGATTCCTCCCGCTACTGGCCGCAGTCCTCCTGGGTCCCCGGCAGGAATCCGCCGAGCTACGACAAGCAGTACCTGCGCGACTGGCTGAGCGCGTCCGGGTGGAAGAAAGAACCGCCGGCGCCGGCCCTGCCGGACGACATTGTCCTCAAGGTGCGCGAGAAGTATCTCGAGGCGTACCGGGTGCTCACGGGGAAGTCGCTCACGGAGAGTTAAGGCGGGAGGGGGGTGATCCCCCTCGACCCGCGGTGCCCGCTCGTCCCGTTCCGGCCTGACCGCGCCGGCGCCGCTTCGTCTCCGTCACCCGCGCCCCCTCCAGCGCCTCGACCCAGCCCCGCTCCGCCGGCGAGGCCCACCCCGGATGCCGGGCCGCGACCCGGAGGAACAGCGTCGAAAACCCGTCCCACGCCGTCCCCGGCCCCGGCACCCGCGGCCGCTGGGGGGCCGTCCGCCGCGCATACTCGATCGGATCCTCCATCCCGTCCCGCATGCGGCAGGCCCGGCAGGAGGTCAGGCAGGCCGAAACGTCCGAGACCGCCCCCGTCGCATCCCCGCGGACCCCGACCTCCGCTCCCAGCTCATGCAGCAGCGGCGCACGGTCCCGGCGCCAGCTCGAATGATGCCAGCCGCGCTTCGCGAATCGCCCCATCGAGGCCGCCAGGAACTCCATCGCACGCAGGGCAGGAGCGAAGACGACCGGCCTCCCGCAGTGCTGGCAGGTCCACCCGTCACGCTCGAAGGCGCGCGCCTGGACCGACTTCGGGATGGATGCACGGGCCACGGTGCCCTCCCTGAAAAACCGCCGCCCGGCCCGCTGCCATGCCGGACGGCGCTCTCTGTCCCCTGAGCAACTCCACGATGCTCGTGTGCCATCCATCCTCGCGTCTTTCAACGTCCTGCAGCGTCGTCGATCCTCATCGATGTTCACCGACATCGATTCAGGTCTCCTCCCTGCATGCCGTCGAAAACCGCGCCGTCTGAATGGCACAGTTTCATCGCGGAGCTGCTTCTGCTTAGTCTCCGGCCCGGCGCTTCGTCCTCTTCGCCGCCGTTCCCTTCTTCACCGAACTCCGGCCCCGACTCCGCACGCCTTTCTTCGCAGCCGCATCCGCCTGCGCATCGGCAGCGGCCCCGGTGTCCTTCCCGCCTTCAATCACCGCCGTGTCGCTCCCGGCCCCGGACTTCGAAGCCTCGGACGGCAGCTCAGCTCCCGTCTCCGCCGGCGCGTCCTCCCTGGAGGGAACCACCGCGGCCGGAACCGCGCCGCCTTCCCCCCCGGGGGCCACCGGCATCGACAGGAACATCTCCGTGATCTTCTCCGGCGACGGCCCCTGCGTGACCGGGGCGGCCTCGGGAAGCGGAACGGCCGGGGCGGCCTGGATCGCGGCCTCCCGGGCAGCGGCCTCCTTCGCCGCGGCGTCCCTCGCGGACAGGTCGCGCCCCTGGCTCCCCCGATGGGCGGAATCGCGCGACCAGCCGTGG
>JABWAY010000461.1 GCA_013360825.1 Candidatus Brocadiia bacterium
GAACCTGGCCGGCGTGCGGGTCGTCCTTCGCCGGGGGATGAGCCCCGGCCCCGTGCGCGTGCGCGGGAGCGACGTCGGTCTGGTGCGCCGCGTACCAGCCGGCCCCCAGCCCGATCCCCGCCGCCGCGACACATCCTCCGATCCAGCCACCGGCCCTGACAAACAGGTTCATGGGGAACGCTCCGTTGGAATCCGGGTCCCGGTCTCCGGGACCGCATCTCTCCCCGCAACCCGCTTCCCGGCCGGAAGGCCGGAGGGGTTACCCGGGGATGGAATGGCCGCGCAGGGTACGGACTAGCAGCGCAGCGGGATCAGGAGCGCGGCGGGCGCGTGAGATCGGACCGGCCCCCACGACGGCGGTGACGGATGGGACTCGACAACGATGCCGGCCTCTCCTTCGGGGAGCGCGGGCAGCGCGGAGAGCAGCGCGGGGACGCCGACCGGAGGCGCCGCCATGCTGTGCCGGCAGACGCCGCACACCGGGTGCGGCTCGAGGTCCGTGGACCCGCAGTCACCGTGATCGTCCACGCGCGCCGCGTCTCCGTGCTCGTGAGCGTCGCACCAGCATCCCTCCATCGACCAGCCGGCGGACCCGTTGGCGGCGCTGCAGAAGGTCGCTGCGCCCGTGAGCACGGTGCCGACAAAGTGAAGGGCGATGAGGACAAGGGCGAGTGACCGCATGGGGGCGGAGTGTAACACGCCGGCCGAGGTGACGAATCCGGAATTCGGCCGCCCCCCCCGCGGAGGACGCCCGGTCACGGGTCCTTCAACCCTTCCAGGAACCGGGCGACCGCGCCTTCGAACCCCGCCCGGTTTTCGATGTTCGCGAGATGCCCGGCGGCGGGGAGCTCGACAAACTCCGCCCGGGGCATCGCCTGCGCCCACGCGCGCATTTCGGCGGGCGGGGAGATCTCGTCCTCCGCACCGCAGACGGCCAGCACGGGCACCGTGATCCCCGGAAGTTCCGCAGAGACATCGGGACGGGCGCCGAGGCCGTGAAGGGCGGCGGCGATCCCGGCGGGTCGGTTTTTCAGGATCATCCCCCGGACCAGCTTCCGCTCCGCTTCGCCCGCGGTCTTCCGGAGCAGCCGCGGCATGAGCGCGTCCGCCGCGGCCTCCGCTCCCTGTTCCAGCACGGTCGCCGCAAAGGTCGCGCGTCCGGCCCGCTGCTCGGCGGTGTCCGCGACGACCCGGGTGTCGGCGAGGATCAGCCCGCGCACGCGCCCCGGGTGTCTCCTCCGGATCGCGAACGCCACGTATCCGCCCATCGAGCACCCGCCGAACACGGCCCGCCCGATGCCGAGCCGGTCGCAGAGCCGCACGACGTCGTCCGCCATCTCCTCCATCGTCGCGCTCGCCGCGACCGGCGAGGTGCCGAACCCGCGCAGATGAGGCGCGACGACCAGCGCATGCGACTTGAGCCGGCCGGTGTTCGCCTCCCACTGCTCCGCCGTGAGCGGGAACGCGTGCAGCAGCACCAGCGGCGGCCCGTCCCCCGCCGCGCGGAACGTCAGCGAGACCGTCTCGGACATCGGCGCCTCCATCCCCCGTGTTCACGACCCGCACGTCCCGGGGATAGCTGAGGAGGGAGTCGAACCCTCACGGGTGTGAGCCCGGCGGATTTTGAATCCGCTGCGTCTGCCGGTTCCGCCACTCAGCCGAAGCCCGTCTTCATCCCCGCACGGCGCCGCCGGTTCGACTTCCGCCGGCCCGGTACGCCCAAAGCCCGGCCGTCCCCACCCTAACCCGGGCTTCGCCGCGGAATCCATCAAAAATGAGAATCGCCCCTCCGCATCCGCCCGCTTTGGGATACAATGCGGATTCGTGTGAGGAGGCCATCCATGCCGACGAAGACCATCAAGTCGTCCCGTGCTCCCCGGACCAAGGAACCGATGTTCAAGCGGGTTCTGAAGGATCCGGCGGTGCGTGAAGTCTTCCTGCCGGGAAATTCCGTGGGGATCTTCGCGCCCCACGGCGGCGGGATCGAACCCGGAACCGAGGAGATCGCCCGGGCGGTCGCGCAGGCCACCGGCGCCACGCTGTACGTGCTCTCGGCGAAACGGCCGACGAACAACGGCGCGCTCCATGTGACCTCGACGGAGATGATCGCCGGGATCTCGCAGAAACTCGACCAGGCGGTCGCGGCCAGCAAGGTGGCCATCTCGATCCACGGGCACGGACGGACCGTGGGCGGCGGCGTGGTCTACGTGAGCGGGCTCGCGGACGACGCCGTTCAGCTCGTCGCGGGGGCGCTGTGGTGCTGCGAGGTCCGATTCGGAGAGCGTGCCTTCCACCTTGCCGGCGTTTTGTGGCGCTGTGCGTAGCCGCACCGTCAGGAACTG
>JABWAY010000093.1 GCA_013360825.1 Candidatus Brocadiia bacterium
TTGTCCACCACCGTGAACAGAACCACGAAGCGGCCCTGCATCTGGTCGTAGCGGACGCTGGCATTGTCAATCTGGCAGGTGGCGTTCGTACGCGGCTGCGTCGGGCACAGCTCATTCAACGCCGCTTCACCCAGCCACACGTCCAGGAACTGGCGCGATGTGGGCGGGAAGTAATACGTGCCGGCCGGATTGTATTCCACCGAAGCCGTTCCGTTGGCATTGCTGCCGCTCGGAGCGTTCGGATTGGGGTAACGGGCGATCGTGCGGTTGACGATCGACGCCGACCTGCAAAAGCGCGTGCTGGCGATTCTCAAGCCGGCCGTGGACGCCAGTGCGCACCCGGCGGGCGGCTCGGCGGTGGTGATCGACGTGGCGAGCGGCGACGTGCTGGCGCTGGCCAGCTACCCGACGTACGCGTACGGTGCGACCGCGGAGGACTTCGCCCGGCTGCGCAGCGAAACGCGCTGGCTGCCGCTGCGCTTTCGAGCGGTTTCCGACGCCTTTCCGCCCGGTTCGACCTGCAAGGCGATCACGCTGGTGGGCGGGCTGAGCGACGGGGTGATCCGGCCCGGGGATCGCATTCACTGCCGCGGCGCCTTCCTGCCGGGGCGGCCGACGCAATTCCGTTGCTGGATCTACAACCAGTACGGCATCACGCATGACAGCGAGCTGCCCGAGGGTCAGCGGGGCGAAGACGCCATCCGCAACTCGCGCACTCCGACCCGCCCGCCGTCTCCGCCACCTCCCCGCCCGTGAACGCGTCCCGGTCGAATCCCAGCGTGCGCATCCTCCCGGTCAGCCGCCCTCCGTGCTCTTCGAGATCCACCACCAGCACCTGGTTGCGGAAGAAATCCGCCAGGTACGCGACCCGCCCGTCCGGCGAGAATTCAATCTCCTCACAGTAGAAGGACACGGGGATCCGCGACACGACCGCCCCGGAGACGGCGTCGATCACATCCAGCTCGTCCGAGTAGCGGCTCGTCACGACCACCCACCGACCGGAGGGGTGCATCCGGATGGCGTACGGGTAGGAACCCACCGGGATCCGGGCGAGCTCCCGACGCCCCGGCACATCCAGCAGAACCACCTCCGACCCGGGTGCGATCTCCTTCCCGGACAGCGTCACCCAGGCCCGCGTTCCGTCCGGGGAAGCGGCGACCCGCCACGGCCGGCAGCGTCGGGGCTGCGCGACGGCGGCGGGGTCCGGGTTGGGGACGGGCCGAAGCGTCCGCCGCGGGAGGGAATCAGGCGCGGCGACCGGAATGGGTGCGGGGTCCCCGGGGAGGTGGCGCGCGAGCGAGACGCCGAGTGCCACGGCGAGCGTGAGGGCGCAGAGGGTGAGGGTCATGCGGTCGCTTGGCATGGGCGGCTCCCGGGAACAGTCAAAAGTTAACATCATTAACCAATCTTTTCAATTGATTGCATCGGATTTCACCATGAGAACACTGGAATTCCGGGAGCGTTGCGAACCCCAATGCGGCGCTCCATCGTGTTTCCCGATGCGCGGATCGTCTTTCATCGCATTCAGCCTTCCTCTGGACCCGCTTCTCACTCCGGCCCACCGGGAGAAGCACATCCCTCACCACCGCCCGCTCAAGGCGGCAATCCGCATCGAATCGCGACGGCCGTCCGGATTTCATCCGCCCGCTCCTCCACACCGCCACGCCCGCACGACTCCGTAACCTCCACGCAAACATGATGTTGCGACGTTGCCCCCCCCTGAATCACCGCCCGGCCCCACAGTTGCGATTCCCACACCATCCTGCCGTCAACCCATGAAAGGAACCCAACAATGAATCGCTTCTCCCTCATCGTGACCGCCACACTCTCCACCCTCTCGCTCTTCGCCTCCGCCGAAGACAGGAAGATCGACACCACCGCCAGCGAGAAACCTCATTCCTCCGCCATCCCCGACCCGTACCTGCGCACCCCGCATCACGGATGGCTCAAGGGCGATGCGCTCACCAACCTCCCGGAGTGGCAGAAGCAGTTCGGACGCACCGACCTCACCACGCTCGAGCACGCCCTGGCCGGCCTCTACCGCGCGCTCGAGCGGTCGCACCGCACCTTCGGCGCGCGCGAGCGGGCACTGGCGGACGCGACCGCGCTGGAAGCCCTCCTCGACTTCCGGCGCATCCGCGCCGCGGTCTCCGGCGAGGCCGCCGCGATGCAGGACTACTCCGACGCCCTGTCGCTCACGGGCGAGGACTGGGCGATGATCCGGGAAGGGGCCGCGCTGCCGGAGTGGAAGCTGCAGCGGCAGGTCGGCGACCTGGCCATCCGCCGCCTGACGGAACTCGACCTCCGCGAGGCGGCGCTGACCCAGGCGGTGATCGGCCTGGCCCAGGCCCGTCGCGCCATGGCAGAGGAGATTCTCCGCCGCCACGGCGACGGATTCGCATCCGGTGCGGCCACGTCGTCCCTCGAATTCGAGGCCGCCTGGAACGACATCGTCGGGCGCGCGCGGAACGCCGAGGAAGGAATCCTCCTCGCCGCCACGCCGACCGCGGAGTTCCGGTCGAACGGCGCCGTCGGCCGCACCGACATGCGCCGGCTCGTCGAGGAGTTCCACGCCGCCGTCACGGCGCGCGCAACGCTCGTCCGCGCCGCGCTCGCCGCCGCCGGCAGAGACGAGGATGCGAAACGCGTCACCACGGCGCTCTCCCGCTTCACCCCCCTCGACGGTCTGACCGGGTTCCGGGAGATGATGACGGAACTCGGCAACACTCCGGGGCTCTCCCGGCTGAACCCCGCCCTGGATCTCCTCGTCGCATACGGGCCTGAGATCATGGCCGAGGGAGCCCCCGTCGCCCCCCTCGACCCCGCGAAGCTCGCCGAGCTCGCCGGCGACGGGGCGGACGGGAAGGCCGTCGCCGAACGGCTCCGGACCTGCCTCATGCCCGCGGATGTCGAAGGCGTGCTGGGCGGGCCGCGGAAGGGCCGGGCGATCGAGGACATCGCGGCGATCCTCCAGATGGAGAGGGGAATCGGGCTGATGTTCCGGACGCCGGCGCGGGGATTCTGAACCTCCGGACCGCCGGCGGGCGGGGGGACCGCGGTCTCCCCGCCCGTGTTCGTGCCCGCGGAAAGATGCTGTTGATCCGGTCCCGCCGGCCGGATTAGATTCCCTCCATGAAACGAATGGCGTTGGCTCTCCTGCTCGCCGTCGCCTCCGCCGGGGCGGACACCGTGTTCCTCAAGGACGGCCGGAAACTCGAGGGGCATGTCACGGACAAAGGCGACTCGCTCGCCGTCAAGACAAAATTCGGCACGATCCACGTCAAGAAGGAGGAAGTGGACCGGATCGTCGGCTCGCCGACAGAGGAGTATGCGAGCCGCAGGGCCGCCCTGAAACTCACCGACGCAGAGGGGTTCTTCCAGCTCGCCCTGTGGTGCCGGGACAACAACCTCCCGCAGGAAGCCCAGGCGTCGTTCGCGCAGGCGATCGCGGCGGACCCGGCACACGAAGGCGCCCACAAGGCGCTGGGACATGTCCGGGTCGGCGAGCGCTGGGGTTCCCTTCCGGAACTCCTCGCCAGCGTGGACGCGCTCATCACGCTCGGGAAGACGCAGAAGGCGCGCGCGTTCCTCGACCCCCTCCAGGAGACCGTCGAGACGCAGAAGGACGCCGCCCTGACCAGCCGGTACTGGACCTGCCGGATGAACGTCGAGCTGCTCGACCAGAGGCCGAAGCAGGCGGCCGACGCCGCCGACAGGGCCGCCGCCGCCGCCACCGCCACCCAGCGCCCGAAGGCACGCGCCGTCGCTGTCCTGATCCGCTCCTCGAAGGACGGACGGCACAACGTCACGGAGGACGACCTCGTGGTCGCGCTCGGCGGCGGAAGCGAAGACCTGCGCGACCCGCTCACCCCGGGACGCCACACGCTCGCCGACGACCGCGTCCTCGCCCTCGCGCTTCGCGACGTCGCGCGCGCCGACATCGCCCTCGGGAAGAAGTCCCTGGACGAGGGGGACACGCTGGCGGGAAGCGACCGCGCGCGGGCACTGCGCTGCTACCGCGCCGCGGAGGCCCTCTACAATGGCGCCAACGACATGGTCCCGGGCTTCGGCAGGCCCCACCAGATCGAGGCCGTCCGCAGGCAGATTCCGATCCTGATGAGCGACGCCGACGAATGCTTCCGGGGGGCCCTGGCGGCCAGCCCGCTGGACAAGCGCTACGAGATGACGACGAATGCGGGCGGGCGCACCGTGTTCACGCCGAAGGGGCTCGCGGATTTCCAGGACGACAAGCGGACGTTCAACACCTGGTTCGGCAAGCTCGACGAGACCTTCCAGGAGATCCTGCGGCTGCAGGAGAAGTTTCCCGAGGAATTCGAGAAGCAGAAGGAGGCCATGACCGAGATCCGGAAATTCTTCAGCGACCGGGTCCCGGCCATCCGCCAGTTCCTCAACGACGCGGAGAGGAAACTCAAATGAGGATGAGGCACGCGACCGTCGCCGGCCTTCTCCTCGTGGCGGCCGCGGCCTCCGCCGAGGACTGGGGGCGCCGCGGCCAGGAGCTGCACGAGCAGGGGAAACACGAGGAGGCGGTGACGGCGCTGAAGAAACACCTGGACCTCTACCCCGAGCACGTCCCCTCCTACAGGTTCCTGGCGCTCTCCCTGGAAGCCCTCGGGCGCGCCGAGGACGCGCGCCAGGTCTGGCAGGATTTCCGGCTGCTCGCCCGGACCCCGGACGACCGCGCGCTCGCCCGCGAAAAGCTCGGAATCGCCCGCGCCGCCGGGATCGCGGAGGGCGCCAACCTGCGGCTGACCGAATCGGAGCAGCGCGATGTCGCGAAGATCGAGCCGAAATGGTCCACCGTGGAGTCCCAGCACTTCACCGTGACCACCCGCAACCGGCTCCTCGCGCAGATCGTCTCCACCCAGGCGGAACGCTACCTCGTCGCCCTCAGCAATACCTTCCTCGACGGCACCCCCTACCCGCACAAGGTCCCCATCACGATCTACCCGGATCAGGAAAGCTACGTGAACGCCGGGAACTCGGAGTGGAGCCAGGGCGGCACCGCGGCCCCCTACGAATCGCTCGACATGTTCCTCGCCGGCAAACGAAAGCGCCGGATCGACCTTCTCCACTTCATCGGCGGCACCCTGAACCAGGACCTGGTCGATCCGGGAGTGCTCCCGCACGAACTCTCCCACCTCGTCCTCATGGAGTTCTTCGCCAGCCGGCGGATGCCGCTCTGGCTGAACGAGGGGATCGCCCAGAACGTCCAGAGCGGCCGGCGGGAGGACTGCGACCGCCGCCTCGGAGAGATCCTCCTCGCCACCCCCGACATCCTGATGAAGATCGACACCGTGATCCACCTCGATGCCTACCCGGCCGAGATGCGCCTGATCTCCCAGTTCTACGCCATCAGCGCTTCCTTCACGGGATGGATCCTCGACAAGGGCGGCAACCAGCGGATGGCGGCGCTCCTCCGCGCCGTGCGCGACGGCCGCTCGGTCGCACAGGCGCTGACCGGCGGGATGCGCGATGCGGGATTCGACACCGTGACCGCGATGGAGGCGTCCTGGCGGGAGGGGCTGCTGGAGGCGGTCAAGCGCCCGCCGAAGTAGGACGGGAATGCCGGGGGGGGCCCCGGGCCCGTGCGAGGCGGGCGTGGAGGCGGGATGGATCCGGCCGGTCGGCGATGCCGCGCGATTCACGGCGTCACGCCGCCCTGTCCGGTCCCCCCCGGGGCGCAAAAAAAGCGGCGCCCCCGCGAAGGGGACGCCGCCTGGAACGTCAGGTTTCCCGACCCGGCCTAGAACTCGTCGTCGCCGCCCATCCCGCCCATGCCGCCCATCCCGCCCATTCCGCCCATGTCGCCGCCATGCCCGCCGGCGGCCGGCTTCTTGTCCTTCACCTCCGAGATCAGCGCCTCCGTGGTCAGCAGCAGGCCGGCGACGCTCGCCGCGTGCTGCAGCGCGCTCCGGACGACCTTCGTCGGGTCGATGACGCCGTTGGCCACCAGGTCCTCGACCTTGTCCTTCAGCGCGTTGTACCCGACCGACCACTTGCCCCCCTCCAGCTCGCGCACGATCAGCGAACCGT
The DNA here is from genome assembly GCA_013360825.1 of Candidatus Brocadiia bacterium. Classification (GTDB taxonomy): domain Bacteria; phylum Planctomycetota; class MHYJ01; order WSZJ01; family WSZJ01; genus WSZJ01. Next base: position 6,058 of record JABWAY010000093.1, read on the forward strand.
TCTTGCCGGCGTTCGCGGCGATCTGGCGGAGCGGAGCCGACAGGGCCCGGCAGACGATGTCCACCCCCGTCCGCTCGTCGCCCTTCGACTTCAGGGCACCGAGAACTTCGGCCGAGCGGAACAGCGCAATGCCGCCGCCCGGGAGAATTCCCTCCTCCATGGCCGCCTTCGTCGCGTGGAGGGCATCCTCGATCCGGGCCTTCTTCTCCTTCATCTCGACCTCGGTCGCGGCTCCCACCAGCACCTTGGCCACGCCGCCCGACAGCTTGGCGAGGCGCTCCTGGAGCTTCTCCCGGTCGTAGTCGGATTTCGTGTCGTCGATCTCGTTCTTGATCTGCTGGATCCGCCCCTGGATCGCCTTCGAGTCGCCGGCGCCCTCGATGATCGTCGTCGTCTCCTTGTCGATGATCACCTTCTTGGCCCGCCCGAGACTCGACAGGTCCGCCTTCTCCAGATCCGTCCCCAGGTCCTCCGTGATCGCCCGCCCGCCCGTCAGCGTCGCCAGGTCCTCCAGCATCGCCTTCCGGCGGTCGCCGTAACCCGGCGCCTTCACGGCCGCCGTCTTGAACACCCCCCGCAGCTTGTTGACCACGAGGACCGCGAGCGCATCCCCCTCCACGTCCTCGGAAATGATCAGGAGCGGCTTGCCCGTCTGGGAGACCTTCTCCAGCAGCGGCACGATGTCCTTGACCGCCGCGATCTTCTTCTCGTGCAGCAGGATGTACGGCTCGTCCAGCGTGCAGGTCTGGGCCTGCAGGTCCGTGACGAAGTGCGGGGAGAGGAAGCCCTTGTCGAACTGCATCCCCTCCACCACCTCCACCTCGGTCTTCAGGCTCTTTCCCTCCTCGCACATCACGACGCCGTCTTTGCCGACGTCCTTCATCGCCTGGGCGATCATCTTCCCGATTTCGGCGTCGTTGTTCGCCGCGATCGTCGCGATCTGCTCGACCTCGCGGTCGCCTTTGACGGGCGTGGACTTGTCCTTGAGGTGCGCCACCACGGCGGCGACGCCCTGCTCGATGCCGCGCAGAAGCGCCATCGGGTTTGCGCCCGCGGCGACGTTCTTGAGACCCTCGACGAAGATGGCCTCGGCGAGAACGGTGGCCGTCGTGGTGCCGTCGCCGGCGACGTCGCTCGTCTTCGAGGCGACCTCCTTGACCATCTGGGCGCCCATGTTCTCGTAGGGATCCTTCAGCTCGATCTCCTTGGCGACCGTGACGCCGTCCTTGGTCACCAGCGGCGAGCCGAACTTCTTCTCGATGATCACGTTCCGGCCGCGCGGGCCGAGCGTGGTCTTGACCGCGCGGGCCAGCGTCTGGACTCCGTCGCGGATCTTTTCGCGCGCGTCCGCGTCGTACAGGATTCTCTTCGCAGCCATCGTCGTGTTTTCTCCGGGATTCGCTGGTTACTTCTGGATGATGGCGAGGATGTCTTCCTCGGCCATGATGAGGTAGTCGCGGCCTTCGACCTTCACTTCGGTGCCGGCGTAGGAGGCGAAGAGGACGAGGTCGCCGGACTGGACCTGGAAGGGAACGCGTTTGCCGTTCTCAAGCTGGCGGCCTTCGCCGAGGGCGACGACCTTGCCCTGCTTGGGCTTTTCCTTGGCGGAGTCCGGGATGACGATGCCGCCTTTGGTCTTGCCTTCGGCCTCGATGCGTTCCACCAGAATCTTGTCGCCGATCGGTGTGACCTTCATGTCGGTGAGCTCCTTGCGCACGGGGAGACGGGATAGAGAATCGGACGAGGAGGGATTAGCAAGGGGCGTGCCGGGAACCTCCGTTCTGCAAACCGTGTCTCATGAAGGGGTTGCGCTGTCACGGTGCGAGCCGCGCTCCGTCACAGTGGCAGGGGGCCTGTCAAGGTGGCTCCCGCCCCACCCCGCCGGCCCCCTCCCGACGCCGCCCCGCCCCACCCAAGAATTTCCCGGCTGACCCGCTTCCCCACCACCCCGGCCGTCTGATAGCATCCCCGCGGATCGCCTTTTTCACCGGGAGGAATCATGTTGCGCCGTTGCACCCTCGTCGCCCTCGCGCTCGTCGTCCTCACGCTCGCCCCCGCCGGCCTCGCCGTCGCCGACAAGATCGTGCTCAAGGACGGGCGCACCTACGAGGGGACGATCCTGCAGGAAACCGAGGAGTCCGTCAAAATCCGGACGGCCAAGGCCACGATGACCTTCCAGAAGAACCAGATCGAATCCATCGAGAAATCCGAGAGCAAGGTCGGGGATCTCGACAAGCGGCTGACCTCCCTCGATCCAGCCCAGCCGCAGAAGTACCTCGAGACCGCGCGCTGGCTCACAAAGGAAGGCCGCGAACTCTTCGACGTCGGCCTCCTGCGCCGCCTCTGCAACGCCGCCGCGTCCCGGGACCGCTCGCTCGCGGCGGAGTCGCAGCTCCTGCTCGGAAAGGAACTGCTGGAGCGCGGCTCCAGGCTCGACGCGGCGCGGTCGTTCGCCCGGGCGGCCAACGCGGACTCCGACGAGGGGGCGGCGCTCCGGGACAAGACGCTCACCCAGCTCCGCGAAAACCTCACGACCGACCTGCGCGCCCCGCTCGAGGGGCTCGACCTCGTCATCGCCGGCAACCTCCCCGATGCGCTTCCCAAACTCCAGAAGTCCGGGGCGGCGATCCTCGAGGAGCTCGCCGCGGCGCCGCTGAACCAGAGCTGGGACATGTTCGTGACGGACATCGCGAGCCGCGTGATGTGCAAGCCCTGCGGCGGGTCCGCGCTCGTGAGCTGCCCGGCGTGTGAGGGGACGGGGATCATCAAGTGCAACACCTGCCTGGGGACGGGATCGAAGGGCGGGCACAAGGCCGGGAAGGACATGGTCGTCCTGTTCAAGGACACGGTCTGCCGCGCCTGCTATGGGCAGAAGTCGAGTCTGTGCGTGAAGTGCGCCGCCGAGCGGGACGTCCACATCCTGTTTGACTCCACGAACAGAATGGGGAAGAACAGCGAGACCGTCCACTGCGTCGCGGGCAAGGAACCCCAGGGCCTGCGGACGGAGATCGGCCTGACCGACTACGACTGGACGGAGTGCATGCCCGGGAAGGTGTACGTTGCGTCGATCACGGCGCTGCCGATTTCCAAGGGCGGCAGGACGCCGTGCGGGACATGCAAGGGGATCAAGTACAACCCCCCGGCCACCCCGGTGGACGTGGAGGGAGCGCGGCGGGTGAAGGCGGCGGTGGAGGCGATGCTGCGGGGCGAGGGATCGACCGATCTCCTGCTGAAGGTCGGCGACAGCACGTTCGATCAGGCGGCGGTCGCGGACGGGATCCGGTACGTGAACGGACGCTGGGTGAAGTAGCGCGGGCGGGGGACGGGGCGGCGGAGGCCCCGCGGGCCCTCCGCGTCAGAGCTCGAACGTCTGGCCGAGCGACGGGACCTCGACCCGTGCGAATCCGCCGGCGCGCATCCCCTCCGCGAGCGCCTCGGACTGTTCTTCTTCGCCATGGACGCAGAAGGCGATCTGCGCCTTCTTCTGCGACATGGCGTAGTCCAGGAGTTCCTGCCTCCCCGCGTGCTGCGAGAGCCCGTCCAGGCGGAGAACCTCGGCGCGGACCGGGTACTCCCCGCCGAAAATCCTCGCGGTCTTCGCCCCGTCGACGAGTCGCCGGCCGAGCGTGTGCTGCGCGGAAAAGCCGACCATGAGCACCGTGTTCCGCTCGTCCCCGATCCCGTGCTTCAGGTGATGGAGCACCCGCCCCCCTTCGCACATCCCGCTCGCGGCGATCACGAGGTACGCCCCCTCCCGATTGTTCAGCGTCCGGGACTCGTCGGAACTGCGCAGGTACTTGAGTTCCCCGAATCCGAACGGATCTCCAGGGACGTCGTCGTCGAGGTAGGCCGCGGTCTTTCTGTCGAAACAGTCCGGGTGGACCCGGTAGATCGAGGTCACGTTGATGCTGAGCGGCGAGTCGACGAAGATCGGGAACCGGCCCAGCTTCCCCTCCATCCAGAGTTCGTGAAGCAGGTAGGTGAGCGTCTGCGCGCGGCCCAGCGCGAACGCGGGCACGATCACATGTCCGCCGCGCTCGACCGTCTTGCGGATCACCTCGAACAGCTGCGTCTTCGCCTCAGGGACCTCCCCGGCGTGGTCGCGGCCGCCGTACGTGCTCTCGGTGAGGAACGCGTCGGCCTGCGGCACCGGCTCGGGATTGCGGAGGATCGGGAAATTCCGCCGGCCCAGGTCCCCCGTGAACACGACCCGTTTCACCGTCCCGTGCGCGCGCTCCGTCACCGACGTCACGGCGCTTCCCAGGATGTGCCCGGCGTCCGCGAACCGGAAGCGGACGTTGGGAAGCGCTTCGAGTTCGCGGCCATAGGGGACGGCGACGAACCGTCCGATGGCTTCTCGGGCGTCCTCGGGGGTGTAGAGGGGTTCGATTTCGCGGTCGCTGGGGCGGCGGTGGCGATTGAGGTGGCCGGCGTCGGAGACCTGGATGCTGGCGCTGTCCATGAGCATGACGCCGGCGATGTCCCGCGTCGCGGGGGTGCAGAAGATCGGCCCCTCGAACCCCTCCTTCACGAGGACCGGGAGGACGCCGCTGTGGTCGATGTGGGCGTGGGAGAGGATGACGGCGTCGAGGGACTTCGGGTCGAAGCCGAGGGAACGGTTGCGGGCTTCCGCTTCCTTACGGGGTCCCTGGACCAGGCCGCAGTCGAGGAGGACCCGGCCGGAGGCGGTCTCGAGGAGATGCCGTGAGCCGGTGACCGTCCGTGCCGCCCCGTGGAACGTGATCTTCATTGAGCCCCCGCCGGAAGATGAGTCCCGGCGCGCCTCGGGGCCGCCGGTGGGGGGGCATTCTATGCGAATCGCGCGCGCCGGGGCAGGAGTTCGGGCGGCGGGCGGGATTACTCCGCTGTTTCCAGCCGGTTCTTCCCGCCGTACTTGGCGCGGTACTGCGCCGCGTCCGCCCGGGCGATCAGGCTCTCGACGGTGTCCTCCGCGCGCAGTTCCGCGAGCCCCATCGACATGGTCGTCCGCAGCACGCGCCCGGCCGTCGCGATCTCCAGCCCCCGGACCGCCCCGAGTACCCCCTCGCAGATGGCCCGGCCGTCCGATCGCGTCGCGCCGGGAAGAATCAGAGCGAACTCCTCCCCCCCGTACCGCGCCGCGACGTCCCCGGACCGGATCGCGCTCCTGAGAGCCCCGCCGACCGCCCGCAGCACGGCATCTCCCGCCGGATGGCCGTGCGTGTCGTTCACCTTCTTGAAGTCGTCCAGGTCGCCGATCGCCAGCGACATCGCCCGGCCGACCTTCCGCGCCTTCGCGATCCGCTCCTCGAGCAGGTAGAAGAAGTGCTGCCTCACGAACAGGCGGGTGAGGGCGTCGACGGTGGCGCGCTCGTAGAGGCGGGCATTGTGAAGGGCGACGCCGACCGCCCGCGCGAGGACCTGGAGAAGCTCGAGGTCCCTCTCGTTGAACGGGCGGCCGCCGATCTTGTCGGCGACGTTGATCGCTCCCAGGATGTCGGCCCCTTCCGACACCGACGCGTGGATCGGGACGATGCAGAACGAGTCGGTGCGGAACCGCCGCTCGCGCTGGAACCCTTCCGGCGGGCGGCCGGTCGCGGGGTCGGGCGAGAGCAGGGGCTTTCCGGTGGCCAGGACCTGGCCGCACATCCCCTCCCCCACCGTGACGACGAACGGCTGTGTGTCCCCGCGGCGGGACGCCGTCCGGACCACGCGCCCGGTGGAGCCGTCGGGGGCGAGTTCGACGATGGAGACATGGGAGGCCTTGAAGATCGACCGCGCGAACCCGACGGCTTCCCCGAGGATCGGTTCCCGATCGAGGTATCCGGAGAGCCACATCGTCGCCTTTTCGATCGACATCAGCAGCCGGCTGTACTCTTCCATCTGAAGGGCGTTCCGGCGGTTCTCCGCCGCCACGCTGGCGATCAGGGAGACGGCCGTGGCGAGTTCCTGGTCCCGTTCGGGCAGGGTTCCCGGCGCCGTTCCCCGGAGCACGAACGCCCCCAGGACGTGCGCCCGGGCGACGAGGGGAAGAACGATCAGCCCGGAGGTGTTCGCGAGGGACTGGAGCGCCGGCAGGTCGCCGCAGGTCGGGGGGACGGCGAGCTCGCCGCCGCCGCGGGCCCGGATCGCGATCTGCTGCAGCTGTCCGGTATCCGCGTCGGTGAGGTACACGGCCCCCGCGTTCAGCGCGGTGTCCACGAGAAGGACTTCCAGGCAGGTCGCCATCGACTGGCCGAGTTCCGCGGGCCCCGTGATGACCGCCGCCACCCGGTAGAGGGCTCCCAGGTGCGCGACGTTCCGGCGCTCCGAGACTCCGGATTCCTCGTTCCGGAACTGGAACCGCGCGCCGCCCATCGCGAGCACGTCGCCGTGGCGGACCGCCTGCCCGGTCGCGGGGGCGTCGTTCACGGCGAACGGCACGGTGCCGCGGGCGAACCAGCCCTGCGCGGACTGCTCGATCTCCACAGCGGCGACCGGGAGGCCGGAGACCGGGATCTCATCCCCCGCGCCGCTCCCGAGACGCGTCCGTCCGGCGAGGGGAAAACGCCGGCCCTGGAGCGGTCCGTCGAGGGCGAGGAGGTAGGACATGGCGCGCCAGTCTACCGCGCGGGGCGCGGTTCCCGATAGGGGGTCACCCCCCCGCGGGGCCCTGAGACCTCACGGCGCGGGACTCCGCGACGGCCACGGCGCGTTTCACGATCTCGATCGCGATGTCGCGGTCCGTCGCCTCCTCCAGTCCCTGGAATCCCGGCGAGGCATTGACCTCGAGGACGAGCGGCCCCCCGGTCGATTCCAGGATGTCGACCCCGGCGATTTCGAGCCCGACGGCGGCCGCGGCGCCCTCCGCCACGGCGCGCAGGGCCGGCGTCAGCTCCGCCCG
>JABWAY010000462.1 GCA_013360825.1 Candidatus Brocadiia bacterium
CGGCCAGGACGCCGCCACCGCCACGACCAGCAGCACCGCCGCCGCAACCACTCCCTTCCTCCCCCCGGCCTGCGGCGCGCTCGGCGCCGGCACCGAGACCATCGACCCGCGCTCCATCGCCGCCAGCCCGCGCGCCACCTCCCCCATCGACACCGGTCGCTTTTCCCGCTCCGGCTCCATCATCCACAGCACGAACAGCGACAGGTTCTTCGGCACTTCGGGATTCAGTTCGTGCGGCGCCTGCGGCCGCGTCTTCACGATCCGCTCGAGCAGCTCATAGAGCGACTTCGCCTCGTGCGGCAGCCGCCCCGTGAGCGCGTGGTAGAGCGTCGCCCCGAGCGCGTAGATGTCGCTTCGCGCATCCGCCGTCTCCCCCCGGCACTGCTCCGGCGACATGTAGTGCGGCGTCCCGAGAAGCTGCCCCGCCTCCGTCAGCCCCGACACCTCCCCCTCGCGCGCCAGCCCGAAGTCGATCAGCTTCGCCGCCCCGCTTCCCGAAACCAGGATGTTGTCCGGCTTCACGTCCCGGTGCACGATCCCGTGCCGGTGGGCCTCCGCCAGCCCCTCCGCGATCCCCCGCGTCAGCCGCATCGCCTCCGCCGCCGGAATCGCGCCTTTCCCCAGCCGGTCCGTGAGGCTCGCCCCGTCGACCACCGGCATCACGATGAAATGCAGACCGGCCTCGAACCCGACGTTCAGCACGCCGACGATGTGCGGATGCTCGAGCTTCGCGACCGCGCGGGCTTCTCTCTGGAAGCGATCGATCATTTCCTGGCTGCGCGCGAAATGCGGGGGGAGGATCTTGACGGCGACGGGCTTGTCGAGCCCGAGATGGCGCGCCCGGTAGACCGCCCCCATCCCCCCCGACCCGATCGTCCCCTCGATCCGGCACCCGCCGATCACCCGCCCGATCAGCGCCGGGTCCCCGCCCCCCACGCGCGGGTTGGAACTCACCACCACCGTCTGCGCCGACGGCGCCTGCTGCGTCCGCTGCCCCGCCGCCGACTCCACGCGCGCCTTCCCGACCTGCTCCTGCGTCAGCTTCCCCGCCGTCTGCAGCTCCGCCAGCGCCTGCGCCGCATCCCCCGCCTTCTCCAGCGCGGCTCGGTAGTCCGCTTCAGAGAGGTACCCGAGCGTCACCGCCTGCCGCAGCGTGAGGGAGTCGTTGGACACGCCGTGATGATAGGTCGGGGAACGGCGGAGGCCAACGGGGATGTCGGGGCCGCACTCCCTCACGCAGGGAGCCCCCTGCCGGGGCCGGGGCCGGGGCGCGACCCGGGCCTCGGGCAGGAACGGGCGACCGTTCCCGACATTGCCCGATCTCCGTCGTGCCGCCTGCAGCCGCCCCAGGAACGCCTGGACTGCCTGCCTCTTCCGTCACGCGGTCCTCCGCGGCGCGGATTGCGGCGGGCGCGGGACGCGCGTACCATCGCGCCCATGAACGACATCGCCGAACGCCTCCGCATCGCTTCGCCCGTCCCCCGCCCGCAGTCGCTCTGTTTCGACGGCCCGAGGACATGGCTCACGTCGATCGAGACGCGCCGCCTCTACGAGCTCGACGCGGCGACCTGGGCGATCCGGCGGCACTGGGAGGCCCCGGGGACGCCGTGGGGGATGACCTCGATCGGCGGCGAACTCCGGCTCGTCTGCGGCGAGGGGGAGGACGAGAACCGCACCCTCAGGCGCTTTGTCCCGGCCCGCGGGTTCGACCCGGCCTTTGCCGTCCTGTGCCCGGAGTGCGAAGGATCCCAGCTCGGGTGGGACGGAACGCACCTGCACCTGAACCAGTGGTACCGGAAGCGCGTCCTGGCGCTCGACCCGGACGGATCGATCGTGCGGGAGTACCCGGTCCCGCACCAGATCTGCGGGCAGGCGATCGTGGACGGGGCGATCGACCTGGTCTCGACCGACGATGAGACGACGCAGGACTACCGGCTGACGCGGCTCGACCGGGCGAGCGGCACCGCGACCGACCTCGCCCGCATTCCGTTCCAGGCCCGGGGGCTCGCGTTCGACGGGCGGCAGCTCTGGACCTGCCATCGCGAGCAGCACCAGCTGGTGGCCTTCGAACGGCCGTCCTCCGTCGCGCCACGATGACGCGGAGCCATTCAGACGGCGCGGTTCTCGCCGCGCCCGGCAGCGGGATTCCCGGTCTCCTACCCTTTCCGCCCCGACCGTTCCGCGTCATCGTCCTTCGAGGGTTTGGGGGGCGCCGGGGCGGGAGACCCCTCCGCGCCGCCCGCCTGGGCCGCGCGCTGAAGCCCTGAGGCGGTGGTCGATCCGCCGCCCGCGCGGGGGGGCGGAACGACGGGGCGCGGGCCGGAGCCTGCCGAGCG
>JABWAY010000463.1 GCA_013360825.1 Candidatus Brocadiia bacterium
CGCGCCGAGGCGGCCCGCGGGGGCGATGCCCGGGGATTCTTCGACCGCGCTTCGACCGACTACACCGCCGTGCGGGGGCAGGACGGATCCGGCGGCCGGTCGCTGGAGCCGGTGCTCGGCGCTGCGACGGCGAGCGTGGAGAAGGCGATTGAGGATTCGAAGCGCGGAGCGGACGCGACGGCGGTGTTCGAGCGCGTGATCAATGAGATGTCCTCGGTACTCGGGTCCCGGAACGATCCGGGGGCGACCGAGGCGCGCGGACTGGCGCGCTGGGCGCTCGGCGACGCCCTGACCCGGCAGGGTAAGGACGGCGGAGAGCAGATCGACAAGGCGCTTGACGACCTCACCGAGGTCTTCAATCTCCGCCCGTCGCTCCGCATCGGCATGCTGATGGCCGAGGCCTGGATGGCGCGCGGCGAAGCCTCGCAGAAGGCCGGCCTCGATCCCCGGCCCGGATTCGACGGCGCCGCGCGGGCGCTGGAGGGAGTGCTGGCCAAACTCGCGCCGGGGAATCCCGAGCTTCTGATGCGCAAGGGCCGGGCGAACTCCCGCTCGGGCGAGTACGAGCGGAAGGCCGACGGCGATGCACGCGCCCGGTGCAAGCAGGCGGTCGATGCATTCACGGAGATCCTGAAAAACGACCCCGGGAACGCCGAGGCGCTGTGGGAACGCGGCCACGCCCTGTTCAACATGGGCTGGTCGGAGGTGAAGAAGAACGCCGGGGACCCGCGCGTGACGCTCAATCTCGCCATCGGAGACCTCGACAAGGCGCTGGCGGCGGATCCGAAGAACCTGCGCGCGGCGATCGAGAAGGGCGACGCGGTGATGCTCGTCGGCCAGATCGATTTCGGCCGGAACAACGACGCCCAGGAGACGTTCGCGCGCGCGGTGTCGTGCTTTGAAGCCGCCACGCGGATCGACGACAGGAACGGAGAGGCCTGGAACCTGCTCGGATCCGCCTGGATCCTGAGCGCGCAGTCCCAGCGGAAGGCCGGCAAGAGCATGTCGGCATCGCTGGAGGCGGCGGAGGGAGCGCTGAAGACGGCTCTCGGGCTGGAGTACTGGAAAGCGCACATCAACCTCGGCGTGGTGCGCGCGTATGAGAAGCGCTGGGAGGATGCCGAGAAGGAGTGGGCCGCCGCGGACGAGAAATGTCCGGACCAGAAGGACAGGCTCCGGGAGCGGAGAGACTGGATCAAGGACCTGCAGAAGCGGATGGGCGAGGAAGGGTAAGCGGGGCGTCCTTCGTTCCGGGCGACCCGCTCAGGGCCTGGCCCGGGTGGCGCCGGGCGCGCGCCACCGGAGCTTCAGCGCCCGCGGGCGGCGACCAGGGACGGCCCGGCGGCGCGCAGGATCGCCCGGATCACGGACGGCGTGTGCGCGGTCGAGACGAACGCGGCCTCGAACTGCGAAGGAGCGAGCAGGACCCCGCGCGTCCGCATCCCATGGAAAAACCGGGCGTACCGGCGCGTGTTCGCCGTGGCGGCCGACTCCCAGTCGACGACCTCGCGGTCCGTGAAGAAGGCGGTCGCCATCGAGCCGACCGCGTTCACCCGGAGCGGCACGCGGGCGGCGTCGGCCGCATCCTGCAACCCCTCGCCCAGCGACCGCATCCGCCGGGCGAGCTCGTTCCACGGGCGCAGCCGCTTCAGTTCCGTCAGCGCCGCCAGGCCGGCCGCCACGGCGCAGGGATTCCCCGAGAGCGTTCCGGCCTGATAGACGGGGCCGTCGGGGGCGACGAGCGCCATGAGGTCGGCGCGTCCCCCGTAGGCGGCCAGCGGGAGTCCGCCGCCGACGATCTTGCCGAGCGTCGTGAGGTCGGGACGGACGCCGTAAAGTTCCTGGGCCCCGCCCCAGCCGACGCGGAACCCTGTGATGACCTCGTCGAAGACGAGCATCGCCCCGTGGCGGTCGCACAGCCGGCGCAGCCCGGGGAGAAACTCCGGGCGCGGGAGGACGACGCCCATGTTCCCCGCCACCGGCTCGACCACGACGGCCGCGATCCTGCGGCCATGCCGCCGGAAATGCGCGGCCACGTCGGCGAGGTCGTTGTACCGCGCCGTCAGAGTCAGCGCGGCCACCGCGGCGGGGACACCCGCGCTCGCCGGAATCCCGAGCGTCGCGAGCCCGCTTCCCCCCCTCGACAGGAATCCGTCCGCATGCCCGTGATACCCGCCGTCGAATTTCAGGACGAGATCCCGCCGGGTCGCTCCCCGCGCGACCCGGACGGCGCTCATCACCGCCTCGGTCCCGCTGGACGTCAGGCGGAGCCGCTCCATCGACGGAACCGCCGAGCGGATGAGCGCGGCGAGCTCCGTCTCCGCCGGGGT
>JABWAY010000094.1 GCA_013360825.1 Candidatus Brocadiia bacterium
GCGGACCGGCCGCCCGCGTTCGTGGCATGGCCGACGAAACTCGCGCTCGCCCCGGTTCTCGCGGACGAGATCGCGGCCCAGATCGCCGCGGTCCTGTCCCGTCCGGCGGCCGCGTCCACCGCCCTGCCGGCCGCCGTCCATCCCCCCGTCGCACCCCCCCCCTGGGAGACGGCCTCATGGCACCCCGTCCCCTAGGAAACACGGGCCTCCACGTCTCGCGGATCGGTCTCGGGACCGTGAAGCTCGGGCGCAACACCGCCGTCAAATACCCGCGCCCGTTCGACCTCCCCTCGGACGCCCAGGTCGCCGCGCTGCTCGCCGGCGCCCTCGACCTCGGCGTCACCCTTCTCGATACCGCGCCCGCCTACGGATCGAGCGAATCCCGCCTCGCTCCCTTCCTCGCCCTGAACCGGCCGCTCGTCGTGCTCTCGACCAAATTCGGCGAGACCTTCGAGAACGGCGTCTCGCGCCACGATTTCTCGTCCCCGGCCCTCCGTGCCTCCCTCGACGCCAGCCTCCTCCGGCTCGGCGTCCCCTCGGTCGATCTCCTCCTCCTTCACAGCGACGGGAAGGACCTCGACCGGCTCGCGGAGGGCGGGATGGAGGCCCTGCTCGCGGCAAAAGCCTCGGGCAAGGCACGCGCGATCGGGATCTCCGCGAAAACTCCCGATGGAATCCGGCGCGCCCTCCAGGGGCTCGACGTCGTCATGGCGCCGCTCAGCCGGCAGGCCCCGGCGCTCGCAGCACCCCTCCGCGAGGCCCACGAAGCCGGGCTCGGGGTCATCGCCATCAAGGTCCTCGACAGCGGGAATGCCGTCGAAGCGCCCGCGGCGATCCGCTGGGTGCTCGACCAGGGATTCGTGGATTCCGCCGTCATCGGGACGCTCAGCCTCGAACACCTCGCCCAGGCGGTTCGCGCGGCGGGCGGGGCGGCCTAACTGTAGCCAGTCGCACCCCTTCTGTTTAACGTGACCCCATGATCAGCCGCCTCTCCGAACTCCTCCGGACGCTCGGCAAGCCCCGCATCCTCGTCGTCGGCGACCTCCTCCTCGACCGGTACCTCTGGGGCAAGGTGGACCGGATCTCGCCGGAAGCTCCGGTGCCGGTCCTGAACATCGTCAGGGAGGAAGAGCGTGCGGGCGGGGCCGCGAACGTGGCCTGCAACCTGGTCGCGCTCGGCGCTTCGGCCTCCCTCGCGGGAGCGATCGGCCCCGGGGCCCCCGGGGAGCGGCTGGTGGGGCTGCTCAGGGAAGCCGGGATCGACACGCGCGGGATCGTGGTCGACCCGGGGCGTCCGACGCCGATCAAGACGCGGTGCATCGCGCAGTCCCAGCAGATGCTCCGCGTCGATCGCGAGCTGGCGGCTCCGCTCGCGAAGGCGGCGGAGAAGAAGCTGCTCCGCCACCTGCAGCAGGCGGTGGCGAAGGTCGACCTGGTCCTTCTGAGCGACTACAACAAAGGCGTGCTGACCGACGCGATTCTGGCGGCGATCATGCGGGCCGCGAAGAAGCACGGGAAGCCGGTGGTGGTCGGCCCGAAGGGGTTGAGCTACGACAAATACGCGGGATGCACGGGGGTGGTCCCGAACCTGAAGGAGCTGGCGCTCGCGACGGGGCTCGCGGTCGGGACCGACGCCGGGGTCCGCGCCGCCGCGTCGGCCCTCCTCCGGGATCTGGGCTGCGGGTTCGTCCTGGTGACGCGCGGGGACCGGGGGATGTCGCTGTTCCGAGAGGGAAGCGACCCGTTCCATGTTCCCTCCCGCCCGCGGCAGGTCTACGACGTCGCCGGGGCCGGGGACACTTCGGTGGCGACGCTCGGGCTCGCACTGGCCTGCGGTGCGGCCGCGGAGGACGCGGTGCGCCTCGCGAATGCGGCCGGCGGGATCGCCGTGACGAAGGTCGGCGTCGCGACGGTGTCCCGCGCGGAGATCCAGGCGGACCTCGAGGAGGAACACTCCACGCGCCCCGAAAAAGTCCGGACCGCGACGGAACTGGTTCCCGTCCTCGCGGCCGCCCGTGCCCGCGGCGAGACCGTCGCGTTCACCAACGGCTGCTTCGACATCCTGCACGCCGGCCACGTCCGCACCCTGCACTTCGCCCGCTCCCAGGGGGATCTCCTGGTCGTCGGGATCAACAGCGACGCCTCCGTCCGGCGTCTGAAAGGCGCGCAGCGGCCGATCGTCCCCGAGCGGGAGCGCGCCGCAGTCCTCGCGGCGCTCCAGGACGTCGACCACGTCGTGATCTTCGGCGAGGACACCCCCGTGGAACTGATGGCCCTCCTGAAACCCGATGTGATCGTGAAAGGCGGCGATTACACGGCGGACAAGGTCGTCGGCGCGGCGGCGGTGAAAGCCTGGGGAGGGCGCGTCGCCATGGCCCCGCTTCAGAAAGGCGCCTCGACCACGAACATCGTCGAGAAGATCCGGAGGCTGAAATGAGCGGCAAGGGGCGGACGAAGCGGATGGTCGGGGACGCGCGGACGACGCTGTTCCTGACGCCGGCGATGAAGGCGGCGCGGAAGGTCGCGGAGGCGCATCTGGACGCCTCGATTGCGGCGAAGACGGCGATGCGGCAGGGGTTGATGGACGAGATCGCCCGCGTCGCCGCGCTTCTCCAGGAGCGGGTGGCCGCGGGGGGGACGATCTTTTTCTGCGGCAACGGCGGGTCGGCGGCGGACGCGCAGCACTGGGCGACGGAGCTGGTCGTGCGCTACCGGAAGGACCGTCCGGCGATCGCGGCGGTGGCGCTGACGACCGACACCTCGGCGCTCACGGCGGCGGGGAACGACCTCGGGTTCGACCGGGTCTTTGCCCGGCAGGTGGAAGCGCTGGTGAAGCCGAAGGACGTGGTGGTCTGCATTTCGACCTCCGGGAATTCGAAGAACGTGCTCGCGGCGGCGACGACGGCGAAGCGGATCGGGGCGAAGGCGGTCGGGCTGACGGGGGAGGAGGGCGGGGCGCTGGCGGGGGTGGTCGATCTGTGCCTGAGGGCGCCGAGCGGGGAGACGGCGATCATCCAGGAGTGCCATGAGGCGATCGGGCACGTGCTCTGCGCGTATCTGGAGCAGGTCGCCGGGAGCTGAGCGGCCGGTTCATTTCAGCCGGATTTCCGCGGGTGCCGAGGCGGGGACGGTCGCCTGCTGGGGTGCGGCGCCCTCCTGCTGGATCTCGAGGACGTACGTCATGTGATCGAGCGTGACGCCCTCCAGGCGGAAACGTCCTTCCCCGTCGGTTCGGGCCGACGGCGAGGTCGCCGATGCCGGGAGTTTGGCCCCGGGCCCCCAGGCCGGCCACCCGCTCTTCAGCCTCGGGTCGGTCAGGAGCAGGGAGGCGCGCAGGTCGCCCGCTTCGTATCGGATCTGACGGACCAGAACCAGCGCTCCGGCGACGGGGGAGCCGGCCGCATCGAGGACGGTGCCGGGGAGGACCTCGTTTGCGGCCGGGAGGGTCACGACGAGGTCTTTCGGGTTCACGCGCAGGTCGGCGACGGTGACGCCGTAACCGGGCGCCCAGAGGACGATCCAGGGGGAGTCGCGCTCGAGGACCCCGGTTTCGAAACGGCCGAGAGCGTCGATGGCGGTGGGGGTCTGCACCAGCCAGGGGTGGACGTGCTTCGGGTGGCTCACGAACCAGACCTGCGCGTCGGGGAGCGGGCGTCCGTCTGCGGCGGTGACGGAGCCGCTCGCCCGGAGCTCTCCGATCCAGGTGAGGGTGAGGTCCACCCGGGCAGATTCGCGCTCGAGGTCCAGGGTCGCACGTTTCGACTCGTAGCCGCTGGCACGGACCAGCAGGCTGACCGTCCCCCGCGGATAGACGCAGGGAAAGACGAACTCGCCCGTTTCCGAGGTGTGGACATCCGCCCCCGGCCGGCCGGAGAGGTGATCCCCGAAGGATTCGAGCCCCGGGAGGCGCTGCGAGCAGAGCGTGACCTGTGCGCCGGCGACGGGGCCGCCGCGGGAATCCGTGACGAACCCCCGGATTGCGACGGAGTCGTCGTGCTGCGTTTCCAGGAGCAGCGTGCGCTCCACCGACTTCCCGGTTTCCACGGCCACAGGACCGCAGGACGGAGCTTCGGACCTCGATCGGGGGGACCTGAGGGCTGCGAAGAAGGCATCGACCTGGGCCGGCGAGGGGGAGATCGAGGGGTGCGTCCGCTCGAAGTAGAGGCCGGCGTACCCGGCGGCATAGGCCTCCAGGAACCAGTTCCCAGGTGGCCCGAAGACCCGATAGACGCCGTTTTCGTCGGTGGGGACGGTCATGAACTCGCCGGATCCCGGGTGGCTGGAGCCTCTCAGGGTGACCCAGGCCCCGGCGACAGGGACGGGCGGGTTTCCGGCGAGGACGCGCCCCGTGACCGCTCCCTTGCCGTCCGGGATGGAAGGGTCACCGGGGAGAGTCGCGGGAGCGGTTCCCCGGGCGGGTGACTCCGGAGCCGTCGTGCCGGCGCCGGACGGGGTGGGCGCGCCGGCGGTCTGCCCCGTTTCCACCGGACGGTCTCCGTCCCCTCGCGGAGAGGTCAGCCGGTCCCGGAGCACGACCGCGACGAGGAGGGCGAGGAGGGCGACGGCGAGCGCCCCGACCCCGAGGCGCGTCCCGGCGCTGAAATGGCCGGCGACAGGGGCGGCCACCGATCCCTCACGTGCCAGCGCAGCGATCCGGCGGACGAGGCGTTCCGGAATCGGGTCGCAGGGAAGTGCCGCCAGCTCGCGCTCGAGGAGGGCGACGGAGAAGACCGCCCCGACGCCGGCGAGGGCGCGGCGCAGGCGTTCATGCGCGTGGCTCAGCCGGGTCGCGACCGTTCCCTCGGGGCACTGGAGTGCCTCCGCGATCTCGCGGTAGGCGAGACCGTGCTCGTAGCGAAGCTCGACGGCCGCACGCAGATCCCCGTCGAGTTCCCGCACCGCGGCCCGGACGCGGGACTGGATTTCGGTCTGTTCCACGCGATCCATGGGGTTCTCCACCGTCCGGGGTTCAGAAAATGCCGCCGCCGCCGCTTCCCGCCCCCCCGCGCCGCGGCGTCGCCGTGCTTCCGCGGCCTTGTCGAGGGCGATCCGGACCAGCCAGCCGGCGAATGCCGCGGGCTCGCGGAGGGTGGGGAGCGACTCGATCGCCTGGCGCAGGGTTTCCTGCGTGGCATCCTCCGCATCCGCGCCGGTGCCGAGCCGGGAGACCATCAGTCTCCAGACATCGGCCTGCACGGACGTCAGGAGCGAGGCCAGCGCGGCGCGGTCGCCGTCGCGGGCCCGAAGGACATCGGAAGGTGAGACCGTCATGGAGAGCTCCGGGTTGGAGGACTGCCAGAATAGAGGGCGACCTCCGGGTTTTCTTTCAGGTTTTCCGGAATTTCGCCGCGGCGATTGCCTGTCCGCGATGGGCCGGGAGTTGCTAGCCTGCCCCCCCATGACGCCCCTCCTGCCTCCCCGTCTCCGCCCCGGCGCCACGATCGCCGTCATCTCCCCGGCGTCCACCCCCGATCCGGCGGCGCTCCGGCGGGGGATCCGGGAGATCGAGAAGCGCGGGTACCGTGTCCGGGTGGGGAGATTCGCGGGGGAGAAGAGCGACCATCTGGCCGGGCGGGACATCGACCGTCTGGCGGATCTTCACGACGCCTTCGCCGATCCGGCTGTCGGCGCGGTCTTCGCGTCCCGTGGCGGGACGGGGTGCACGAGGCTGCTCGACCGGGTTGATTACGCGCTCATCCGCCGCCACCCGAAGATCTTCGTCGGCTACTCCGATCTCACGGCCCTCCAGCTTGCGCTGTTCGCGCGCACCGAGCTCGTTTCGTTCTCCGGCCCGATGGTGGCGACGAACTTCGACGGCGGGCTCCCGGCGTTCGTCGAGCGGCATTTCTGGCCGCTCCTCGAGCTGCCCCAGCCGCCGCAGGTCGTGCTCGGGAAGCCTCTCACAGGCGCCGGGCGCGGCGCGGCGGTCGGGCGCATCCTGGGAGGGACGCTCAGCATCCTCCAGACGGTGATCGGCACCCCGTATGCCCCCTCGTTCGACGGGGCCATCCTGGTGCTGGAGGACGTCGGGGAGGAAGTCCGCCGGATCGACCGGACCCTCGCCCAGCTCCGCCACGCCGGGATCTGGGAGCGCATCGCCGGGGTCGTCTTCGCCACCTGGTCCGACTGCACGCCGCAACCCGCCCTTCTCCGCACGCTCCGGCACTACGCCGGCCTCCTCGGTGGCCGCCCCGCGCTGTTCGGCCTCCCGTACGGGCACGTCGACCGGACGCTCACGCTTCCGATCGGCGGAATGGGGCGGGTGGATGCGGGGAAGGGGACGTTTGAGATTCTGGACGGGGCGGTGAGGTAGGCGGGAGGGGGTCAGGGCGGGGAGGGGATTCCGGCGAAGGCGGCGTCGATCTCCCGGCAGGCGCGGTCGATCTCCGCGGGGGGGAGCAGGCTGGCGAGGAAGCCGTTTTTCGCGAGGGCGGCGATCTCCGCGGGGGCGAATCCCATCCGGGTCGCGAGGAGCCGGAACTCCGACGTCGTGTCGGTCCCGAACAGCAGGGGGTCGTCGGCATTGACGGTGCAGCGGACGCCGGCGGACAGGAAGGCGCGGAGCGGGTGGGAGGCGAGCGACGGGGAGACTCCGAGGAGCCGGTTGCTCGACGGGCAGAGGTGCAGCCAGACGCCGCCCCGCGCGAGTCCCGCGACGACCTGCGGGTCTTCCGCCGCGCGTGTCCCGTGGGAGATGTGCCGGACGCCGCAGAGCTCCACGGCGTCGCGGACGTTCTCCGGTCCGCCGAGTTCCCCGGCGTGCGCCCGGAGCTTCAGCCCGAGCGCGGCGGCCTTCGCGTACAGCCCCGTGAACTCCCGGTTCGCCCGCGCCCGCTCGTCGCTCTGCAGGTCGATCCCCCGCAGCCACCCCGCCGGGTGGGCGAACGCCGCGATCGTCTCGAACACCCTCTCCGCGTCCGCCGGGAGCTGGTCCCGCGAGACGCCGAGGAAAAGCGGCGCCTCGATCCCGTACGCCGCGCGCGCCCGGTCGCGCCCCCGGACGACCGCTTCCCAGACCTCCTGCTCGGACAGGCCGCGCCAGGCGTGGAAGCGGTGCGAGACGAGGAGTTCCACGACGCGGACGTTCTGGAGGGCGAGGTCTTCGAGGGCTTCGAAGGCGTGGCGTTCGATCCAGGCGGGCGTCCCGGTGACCGGTTTCAGGAAGTCGCGGAAGACCTGGGTGAATCCGTCCCAGCCGGCGAAGGGACGGCCGGTCCACGGGGGTGTGGCGGGCATCCCGCGCCCGTCGGGGTGGAGTTCCCGGACGGTGGACCAGCGGAACGCTCCCTCGAAGTGGAGGTGCATTTCGGACTTCGGCATCTGCCGGATCGCGGTGTCGAGGTCCACAGCCGGCTCCTGGGAGGGGACGGCTGATCTTAGAGGCGGGAGCGGGAGGATTCGCGGGAATTCCGCGATCCGTCGAGTGCCCGACCGGGGCCCGCCGCGGCTTGGTATGCTCGGCGCATGACTCCACGACTCCTGCTGGTTCTGCCGTTCGTGCTGGCCGCGTGTTCGCCGGCGGATCTGCCGCAGGCGAAGGTGACGATGATGATCGGCGTGCGGGTCGCGGAGGGCTCGGGGATCGGGAGCGTCACGGTGAACGGGGATCCGCGCGGGCCGGCGCCGGTGGACCTGGACGTGGAGGGGCTGGCGTTCGACCCTGCGCTGACGCCGAAGGCCTGGCCGCCGCCGGGGGCGCAGTCGTTTGAGCCGACGGTCTCGAAGCACGGCAGCAAGGAGTCGAGCCTCACGATCGCGCTCTCCGGCGACATCGTCTACGTGCGCAGGATCGCGGCGGGGGTCGAGACGATGGGGGGGATCCGTCTCAAGGTCACCGCCCCCGAAGGGTCGTCGCTGGAGTTCGACAGCGCCGAAAAAGAGCTGACCTCGGGTCTCGGGCGGGCGAAACACACGGTGCGGCTGCTCTACAAGCGCAGGCGCTGAGCCGGGATCAGCCGCGGCCGGGGGATGGCGGCGGGGACTGCCACCCCTTCACTTCTTCCAGACTCGCCCGCAGCTTCGCCCCCTGATCGTCGAATTCCGCAAGGCGGTCCTCCTCCTTTTCGATCAGATCGGCGGGAGCCTTGGCGCGGAAGCCGGCGTCGTCGAGTTTCCGCCGGATCGCGGTCGCGCCGTCTTCGGTCTTTTTCAGCGCCGCCTGGAGCCGGGCCAGTTCTTTGGCGGGGTCGACGAGGCCGGCGAGGGGGATGAAGATCTGCAGGCCGCCGACCATCTGCGTCGAGGACTGCGGCGGGGCCTTGAGCGCCGGGGCGATCTCGATGGCGGAGAGGAGGGCCGAGTCCTGGAGGAGCTGCGCGAACGGGCGCAGTTCCGCGGCGGCCTTCGCGTCCGGCGTGCTGACGTGGAGCGCCACGGCCTGGCGGGGGGGGATGCCGTACTTCGCCCGGAAGTCGCGGACGGAACGGACGATCTCCATGAGCGAGCTGAAGACGCGCTCGCGTTCCAGGTCGACGCGCGCGGCATCGGCTTTCGGCCACGGGGCGATCATGACCGACGGCGTGCGGTCCGGGTCGAACGCCCGAAGCGCCTGCCAGACTTCCTCGGTCACGAACGGCATGATGGGGTGGAGGAGGCGGGCGATGGCGTCGAGGACGTGGAGAAGGGTCCCGCGCGCGGCGCCGCCGTCCGGGCGCGCCATCCGGGGCTTCGCGAGCTCGATGTACCAGTCGCAGTATTCGAACCAGGCGAAGGCGTAGAGGAGGGAACAGGCTTCCCCGAACTCATACCTCTCCAGCGCCGCGGAGACCGCCCGGATCGTCGTGTTGAGCCGCGAGAGGATCCAGGCGTCCTCGAACGCGAGCCCCGCGGGCGCTTCCCCGGCCGCGAGCGCGCGTGCGCCCGCCACCGCCTCCGCCCTGTCCCCGGCGTCGAGCGACATGAGGACGAAACGCGCGGCGTTGAAGAACTTGGTCCCGAACCGCTGCCCCTCCTCGCCCTTGGTCTTGGAGATGTTCTTTCCGAAGCGCATGTCCTGCGACTGCGTGACGAGGCGGGCGACGGCGAACCGCGTCGCGTCGGCGCCGTAGGCATCGATCAGGTCGAGCGGGTCGATCCCGGTCCCGAGCGACTTCGACTGGCGCTTTCCGTCGTCCGTCATGATCGTGGGGTGGATCACAACGGTGTGGAACGGCACGGTCTTCATGAAGTCGAGCGACGTCATGATCATCCGGGCGACCCAGAGGTAGATGATCCCGCGGTCGGTCGCGAGGACGGAGGTCGGGTGGAATTTCTTCAGGTCCGGGGTCTCCTCCGGCCATCCCATCGTCGCGAACGGCCAGAGGCCGCTGGAGAACCAGGTGTCGAGGACATCCTCCTCCTGGACGAGCGCGGTGCCGCCGCACGACGCGCAGGCCGTCGGGTCGGTCGTCTCAGCGGTGTACTTGCCGCAGGCGCCGCATTTCCACGCCGGCACGCGGTGCCCCCACCAGATCTGCCGGGAGATGCACCAGTCGCGGACGTTGTCCACCCAGTCGAGGTACGTCTTGGTCCAGCGCTCCGGGAGGAATTTCACCCGGCCGTCGCGCACCGCGTCCGCGGCCGGTTTCGCCAGCTCCTTCATCGCCACGAACCACTGGTCGGAGAGGTACGGCTCCACCACGGTTTCGCACCGGTCGCAGACCTGCAGCGGGACGACGTGGTCCTTCGTCTCCACCAGGAACCCGCCCGCAGCAAGCGCTTCGACGACCTTCGTCCGCGCCTCAAACCGGTCCAGCCCCGCGAACGCCCCCGCCTCCGCGCTCATCTTCCCGCGCTCGTCGATCACCGTGATCGCCGGGAGGCCGCAGCGCAGGCTGCAGTCGTAATCGAACGGATCGTGCGCCGGCGTGACCTTGACCGCCCCCGTCCCGAACGCCCTGTCCACGAACGTGTCCGCCACGACCGGCACCTCGCGCCCCGTCAGCGGCAGCTTCACCTTCCGCCCGACCATCGCCGTGTACCGCGGGTCCTCCGGATGCACCGCGACCCCCGTGTCGCCGAGCATCGTCTCCGGCCGCGTCGTCGCCACCACGATCTCGCCCCCGCCGATCACGGGATACCGCAGCGACCAGAGCTTCCCCTGCGCGTTCGGCGCGTCCCGGAGCTCGATGTCCGACAGCGCCGTCGTGCACCGCGGGCACCAGTTGATCACCCGCTTGCCCTTGTAGATCAGCCCCCGCTTGAACCAGCGCACGAAACACTCGCGGATCGCCCGCGAATACCCCTCGTCCATCGTGAAACGCGTCCGCGTCCAGTCGCACGACGACCCCATCCGACGGAGCTGCCCGAGGATCGTGTTCCCGTACTGCTCCTTCCACTCCCAGACCCGCTCGATGAACTTCTCGCGCCCGAGCGCGTGCCGGTTCTTCCCCTCCTTCCGGAGCTGCTTCTCCACGACGTTCTGCGTCGCGATCCCTGCATGGTCCGTCCCCGGCAGCCAGAGCGCCTCATACCCCGACATCCGCTTCCAGCGCGTCAGCACATCCTGCAGCGTGTTGTTCAGGCAGTGCCCCATGTGGAGCGACCCCGTCACGTTCGGCGGGGGAATCACGATCACGAACGGAGGCTTCTTCGACGTCGCGTCCGCCGTGAACCGGCCGTCCTTCAGCCAGCCTTCGTAGATGGCCGCTTCGCGCGTCCGGGGGTCAAACCGTGTCGGGATGTCGAGGGGCATGGCGGGATCCGGAAGTGAGGGAGGGACATCATAGCGTCGGGGCGTGGGGATGCCAGCGGGCAGACGCGGGCCGTCGGAGATTGGGGATTGATCGCGGGGGGGCGGGTCGGCAGAATCCCGCGACCCACATTTCACGGAGGTTCCGCCATGAGGTCGATCGCCTGCGCCGTGCTCGCCGCGGCCGCCCTTGCCGGATGTTCGTCCGCGCCCGAGACGGCGGAGAAGCCGTACAGGACGGTGGCGGCGGCCTCCGCCGAGGAGAAGAAGGCTCTCTGGGACCCGCTGGCGGCGCTGGCGGGGGAGTGGACGATGACGACGCAGAAGGGTGAGACGGTTCTTGGGCTGCGCGTGGAGGTGACGAGCGGCGGGACGGCGATCCGCGAGGCGATCTTCCCGGACTCCGAGGGGGAGATGGTCAACCTGTACACGATGGACGGGGCGTCGGTGCTGATGACGCACTACTGCCATGTCGGGAATCAGCCGCGGATGCGGGCCACGAAGACCGAGGGGGGAACGTGGGCGTTCGACGCGGCGGGGTGCGGCAACCTGACCTCGGCCGACGGCGGATTCATGGGCTCCATGACGCTGAAGATCCGCGATGCGGACCACATCGAGCAGGCCTGGTTCTGGCACGAGGGCGGAAAGGTCGCCCCGGGGCCGGTCCTCGTCCTGACCCGGAAGAAATAGCCCGGCGCGGGGGGAGGGGGGCGCTGTCCTCCTCTCCCCGCTCCGTCAGGGCCCGGGAAAGTGCCGTCGAAGCGCCGCGAGCGAGCGGCGTCCTGCCGAGACGGGGTTGCGGTCGCAGGTGTAGAGCTCGACCGTGAGAAATCCGCCGTAGCCGCTCGCGCGCAGTCCCCGCGCGATCGCCGCCCACGGCATGTCCCCCTCCCCGACCGGGAGGTGATGGTGGACCCTGCCTCGGATGTCCTCCACGTGGACATTCCAGGTCCGCCCGGCGCAGAGCGCGATGGTGCGCGGCAGGTTCTCTCCGGCGACCCGTGCGTGCCCGAGATCGAGATTCGCGCCGAGCGCGGGGTGGCGGACGTCGCGCCAGGCGCGGAGAAGGGTCTTCACGTCGCCGATCAGGAATCCGGGTTCGTACTCGATGCCGAGGCGGAGGCCGAGGCGCCGGGCGGTGTCGGCGAGCCGCGCGAGGGCGTCCATCGCCCCGCGCCACGCGCCCCTGCGGGCGGGGCCGGTCGTCACGCTCGCGACGGTGATCACCGACCCGTGGGTCGACCTGCTGCGGGTCGCGCCGAAGGCTCCCCTTCTCGTGGCCGCGACGGCGCGGCGAGAGGAGATCGATGTCGATCACCCCCGGGGCCCCAAGGACATTTGCGCCTGGCTCCGGCACGCCGCGCATCGGCACATCGATCGGGCGCCCGACGAGCGCCGCGCCGGTCTGCGGGTCGCGCTGCGTGCGCGTGAAGCCACTGCCACCGACCGTCGGGCTGAGCCCGAAGTGCAGGCCCTCGCGCGGCTGGCGGATCTCGACCGTGTCCGGCATGCCGTTGAAGAGCGCGAGCATGACGTCGTCGGCCAGCTGCTCGATGCGCAGCGCAGGCAGCTTGTTGCCCCCCTGCCACGCCTCGACCTCCAGGCCGCGCCAGCCTTCGACCACCGCCGAGCGCAGCAGGAAGCCACCGAGCGGCCAGGCCAAGCCGGCAGGCGACGCTGTCGAGGCCTTTTCCGAGACCTTTTCCGAGGCTTTTGCCGAGGCCGTTGCGCGCCCCTCGCATTCGGCACGCAGGCGCGCGCGCACGCTCGCCGCGGCGCGTCCGGCCTCCCCCGCGGCGCCAACCTCGATGGGCAGGTCGGTCTCCGCGGCGGGATCGCCCACCGTGGGCGACAGGCAGAAGCGCATCACCCGGTTGACCAGAAGATCGCCGCAATCCGCGTTGCCCACGCTGCATGCCCCCTGCACCAGCGCCTGGATCCAGTTCGGGTCGAGGAAGAAGAAGCGCAGGGTCTCCGGCGGCAGCATGTCTTCGTCGGGCACCAGGTTGTGCAGCGGCACGCCGTAGAGCAGCACCAACCGGCCGAGCCAGGCGCTGGCCTCGGCGAGCATGGCCTCGAGTTCGGTCGCCC
>JABWAY010000095.1 GCA_013360825.1 Candidatus Brocadiia bacterium
TCCCCGCCGCCGCCGCCGCCGCCGCGCTCGCCGCCCTGCGACTCGTTCAGTCCAGACCCGCGGATCGGGAGCGGCTCGGGGACAACACCCGCCGCCTCCGCGCAGGGCTCGCCGCCGCCGGCATCCCCGCGCCCGGCGATCCCCGCATCCCCATCGTCCCCGTCCCCGTCGGCTCCAACGCCGATGCCGTCGCCGCGGGTGAATTCCTCCTCCGGCGCGGCGTCTTCGTCCACCCGATCCGCCCCCCCGCCGTCCCCGCCGGGACCGCACGCCTCCGCATCACCGTCACCGCCGCCCACACCCCGGCCCAGGTCGATTCCCTCCTCGACGCCCTCTCCTCCCTCCCCTCCCTTCGCTCTTGACCTCCCCGCGCCCTTCCGACATCCTCCCTCGCACACTCATCCCGGAGACACCCTCGATGGACGTCTTCCAGCTGCGCGACCGCGTCCTGAAGGGCGGCCGCATCACCCGCGACGAAGCCCGCGAACTGTTCACCTTCGAAGGCCCCGATCTCCAGGACCTCTTCGCCGCCGCCAACCGGATCCGCCATCACTTCCGCGGCAGCCAGGTCACGTTCTGCTCGATCATGAACGTGAAGAGCGGGAAGTGCGCCGAGGACTGCGTCTTCTGCGCCCAGAGCGTGCGCTATCAGACGGGGGTGCAGGACTACCAGCTTCTGGACGTCGAGGCCATCGTCACGGAGGCGCGGGACGCCGCGAAACGCGGGAGCGGATGCTTCGGACTGGTCGCGGCCTGGCGTGGGCTGTCGAAAGGAAAGGTGCTGGACACGGTCTGCGAGGCGCTGCGCCGCATCCGCGCCGAGGGGGTCATCCACCCCGACGCCAGCCTCGGGATCATCGAGGACGCTTCGGTCGCGAAGGCGCTCGCGGAGGCGGGGCTGCACGAATACAACCACAACCTGGAGACGAGCCGGCGGTTTTTTCCGAAGATCTGCACGACGCACACCTACGACGACCGCCTGCGCACGATCCGCCTGCTGAAGGCGGAGGGGATCCACATCTGCAGCGGCGGGATATTCGGTCTCGGTGAAACGATCGAGGACCGGGTCGACATGCTGTTCGACCTGCACGAGGTCGGCGCCGACACGGTTCCGGTGAATTTCCTGAACCCGGTGGCCGGGACCCCGATGGGAGACGTGCCGAAGCTGTCGCCGCTCGACTGCCTGCGCTGCCTCGCGGTGGCGCGATTCATCCTTCCCGGGGTGGACATCAAGTCCGCGGGGGGGCGGGAGGTCTGTCTCCGGGATCTCCAGGGGATGATGTTCTTCGCGGGCGCGTCCTCGACGATGCTCGGGAACTACCTGACGACGCTCGGGCGCTCGTCCGCGATGGACCTCCAGCTGGTGCAGGACTGCGGGCTGACGGCGGCGGAAAAGGGCGCGTTCGCGGCCTACTGACGGCGCGGGACGGCACACCCCGGCCCGCCCGCGCCGGAAGACCGGCAGGCTATTTCGCGGGGACCTTCATCGTCATCTTGGTATCCGGCGACACGCCGATCGCCTGCAGCACCTGCACGATCGCCCCAGCGCCGACGTCCTCGCCCTTCGGCCCCATCCAGCGGCCGGAACAGCGCACGGCATCGGAGAGGGAAAGAAGGCCCTCGATCCGGCCGTCGGCCCCGACAACCGGGAGCCTGCGGAGCTGGAACTTGGCCATGCGGGAGAACGCGACCGCCATCGATTCGTCCGCGCGGCAGGCCACGACGCGCGTCTGGGCGATGTCCCTGACACGGGTGCCGGCGGCGCCCTCCCCCCGGGTCGCGAGCGCCATCGCGATATCCCGGTCCGTGATCATCCCCACGACCTTCCGCTCCGCATCCACGACGGGGATCGCCCCGCAGTCGGCCTCCCACATCACCTTCGCCGCCTCCGCCAGCGTGGCCTCCATCCCGCAGACCCGCGGACTCCGCGTGCAGACATCGCCTACCGTCGCCATGACTCCCTCCGGGGAAAAGTCACTTCCAGGTCTTCTCGTTCGCCTTCCACCACGCCCTGCAGTCCTGCACATATCGCTGCGCATCCGCCGGGTCGGTCGGGTCCGGCATCCGCACGTTTGCCTTTGTCATCGCGTCCCAGGCCTTCATCAGCGCCAGCCAGACCCGGTCCCGGTCGGCATTGAGCGTCGTCACGCGGACCCGGTCCATCGCCGCGATCACCGCCGGCGGCACCGCCTTGTCCCGGATCTTCGGAAAGTACTCGCACGCGACGTCCAGCACCTTCAGCCGGACCGAGGTCAGGATCTTCTCCATCGTCTTCCCGGCAGGCGGCCCGCCCACCGCCCCCAGCCCCGCGCAGACCCCCGCGATCACCTCATAGTCGTCCAGCCACGCCTGCTCCTCCCGCGCCCCCTTCGGCTCCTTCGCCAGCTTCTTCAGCAGACTGTCCGCCTCCCGGTCCAGCACCGCGCAGGCCGTCCGCGCGTCCTGCTCCCCGAGCCGTTCCGCCGCCAGCGATCGCACCACGCAGTCCGGATCCTTCATCGCCGCGGCCAGCGCCGACGCGTTCGCCGGCGGCCGGCAGTTCGCATGCTCCCGCGTCGCCGCCGCAAAGGCCTCGATCGCCCCCTTGCGCGCCTCCGGATCCGGGTTCCGCATGCCCTCCGAGAGCGCCTTCAGCGCCTCGCGGTCAGAGGCGGCGTGCGGGTCGCAGATTTTCGCGGCCGTGCAGGCCGGGCATTCCCCGGCCGTAAGCCCCCCGGACAGGAGCGTGACCAGCAGGAACACGACCGCGGCGCCTCTCATCCCCGCATTCTACGCGATCCCCACGATCCGGGTACCACTCCGGCATTGACCGTTCCGGAATGCACCCCCTACACTCCGCCCGACACTCGGGGTGGCCGACCGACGGCCTGAGAGCACACCCGCCGAACCTGATCCGGGTCATGCCGGCGCAGGGAACGTGTCGTGGCTCCGTTCAGGTTCCCTCGCGAGGACTCCCCCACGAGCCTACTCCCAGGAGCCTGACCATGCTCAGAAGCGAATGGATCCGCAAGCGGCAGGACGACCCCGTCCGCACGCAGATGCACTACGCCCGCAAGGGGATCGTGACGGAGGAGATGGACTACGTTGCGAAGCGGGAGGATCTCGCCCCTGACCTGGTCCGCGACGAGGTCGCCCGGGGCCGGATGATCATCCCCGCGAACATCCACCACCCGAACCTGGAACCGATGGCGATCGGGATCGCGGCGAAGTGCAAGATCAACGCCAACATCGGCAACAGCGCGGTCACGAGCAACATCGAGGGCGAGCTCGAGAAACTGCGCGTCTCGGTCCGGCACGGCGCGGACACGGTCATGGACCTGTCGACCGGCGGAAACCTGGACGGGATCCGGAAGGCGATCATCGCCGCCAGCCCCGTCCCGATCGGCACCGTCCCGATCTACCAGGCGCTGCAGGAGGTCCCGAAGGTGAAGGACCTCACGATCGACAAGATGCTTCAGGTCATCGAGGAACAGGCGAAGCAGGGGGTCGACTACATGACCCTCCACTGCGGCGTCACGCTCGAGGCTCTTCCCCACATCAAAGGACGGATCACCGGGATCGTGTCGCGGGGCGGGTCGATCCTGGCGGAGTGGATGATCGAGAACCGGCGCCAGAATTTCCTCTACACCCACTACGACGACCTGCTGGCGATCTGCGCGAAATACGACGTGACGATTTCGCTCGGGGACGGACTCCGGCCCGGCTCGATCCACGACGCTTCGGACAGGGCCCAGTTCATCGAGCTCGACGTCCTGGGGGAGCTGACGCAGCGGGCGTGGGAGAAGGACGTGCAGGTCATGGTGGAGGGTCCCGGGCACGTCCCGATGGACCAGATCGACATGAACGTCCGCCGCCAGATGGAGGTGTGCCGCGAGGCTCCGTTCTACGTGCTGGGGCCCCTGGTGACGGACATCGCGCCGGGATACGACCACATCACGAGCGCGATCGGCGCCGCGCTGGCGGGATGGAGCGGTGCGGCGATGCTCTGCTATGTCACGCCGAAGGAGCACCTCGGGCTGCCGGATGCGAACGATGTCCGCGAGGGGATCATCGCCTACAAGATCGCGGCCCATGCCGCCGACATCGCGCGGCACCGGAGGAACGCGACGGAGCGCGACGACGCCCTCTCCCGCGCCCGCTACACCTTCGACTGGAACCGCCAGTTCGACCTCTCCCTCGATCCCGACCGGGCGCGCTCGATGCACGACGCGACGCTTCCGCAGGAAACCTTCAAGTCGGCCGAGTTCTGCTCGATGTGCGGCCCGAAGTTCTGCTCGATGTCCATCTCGCAGAAGGCCGGGGACTGGAGTGAAGCGACGAAGATTCTCGCGGAGCGCCGCGAGAAAGTGGAGGCGTAGACGCATGGCGGCACCGGGGAAGATCTTCCAGTCCGAGGGGCGCGAGGCGGACGTGACGCGCGCGATCACGAGGGCGTGGGCGGAGCAGTTCGACCAGATGGTGCAGAGCGAGGTCCTGGTGGTGGGGGCGGGGCCGAGCGGGCTGACCTGCGCGTGGAGGCTGGCGCAGAGCGGCGTGAAAGTCGTGGTGGTGGAGCAGGCCAATCACCTGGGCGGAGGGTTCTGGCACGGCGGGTACATGGCGAACAAGGCGGCGATCCGCCGCCCGGCCGACCGGATCCTCGAGGAGCTTCGGGTTCCCGGGCAGGACGTCGGCCAGGGGATCGTCCTCTGCGACCCGCCTCACACGACGGCGGCGCTCATCGCCGCTGCGTACAGCTCGGGCGCGAAGTTCCTCAATCTGACGGTCGTGCGGGACGTGATCTGGCGCGAGAACCGGCTCGAGGGGCTGGTGATCAACTGGGCGCCGCTGTACGCGATGCCCCACGGCACCGCGCATGTGGACCCGATCCCCCTGGAATCCTACGTGGTCGTCGACGCGACCGGGCACGATGCGAGCGTGGTGTCGATTCTGGCGAAGCGGAATCTGTGCCCGAAGCCGCCCGGGAACGGCGCGATGTGGATCGAGGAGTCCGAGGAAGAGGTCGTGAAACGGACCGGCGAGTACCTCCCCGGGCTCTGGATCGCGGGACTGAGCGTCGCCGCCGTGCACGGAACCCCGCGCATGGGGCCCGCCTTCGGCGCGATGCTCCTCTCGGGCGAGCGCGCCGCGGAACAGATCGTCGCCAAGCTCCGGCGCCCGACCCAGCAGAAACAGGCGACGGCGAGCCTTCCCGCCGTCGCGCCGCCGGCCCCGTCCACCGGGACTCAGAAGGGCCTGGTCAGCGTCAACCTCCCGTCCGCTCCCACCCCGGTTGCGCCGA
This sequence comes from Candidatus Brocadiia bacterium, assembly GCA_013360825.1. Lineage (GTDB taxonomy): Bacteria > Planctomycetota > MHYJ01 > WSZJ01 > WSZJ01 > WSZJ01. The sequence goes on from JABWAY010000095.1 coordinate 5,282, forward strand.
CACGCTCCTTCGGCCCGGGCATTCCCCCGGCCGCAACCCCGGCGGCCCCTTCGACCACCCGCGGATTCGCCCCGGGCACCGCCGCCTCGCTCTCCCAGACCCCGCCCGGAGGACTCCCCGCGGTCAATCCCGCGGGTCCGCCGTCCACGAAGCCCCCCTCGGGGGTCCAGAAGGCCGCGGAGGGTCACGGGATTCCGACCGTCAATCCGGAAACAGGGCGCTGGACACGGGGCAGCACCAGCCGGTTCTTCAAGAAGAAGCCGCCAGAGAAGAGCTGACCCGCGCCGCGCCGGACGAGACCGACACCCCGGATTTCCGCGGAAGGTGCGCCATCCGCCCTCCCGTTCACCATGATTCCCTGTTGAGGAGACTTTCGTGAAACGCGCCGTGTTGGTTCTGGCCCTGACCCTGGCGACCGCCCTGGCGGCACGCGCCCAGGATGTCGTCACGCTGAAGAACGGAGACCGCCTGACCGGGACCGTCGTCGATCTCGCCGGGGGGAAACTCAAGTTCAAGACCGCCTGGGGGGGAGAGATCCTCGTCGCCTGGGCGGAGATCGCGTCGCTCCAGACGGAGAGCTCGATCCGGATCCGGCTGGAAACGGATGAGATCATCGAGGGGACCGTGACGACCCGTGAGGACGGGAAGCTCGTCATCGCCTCCGCCGGCGCGGGTTCGTCGCTCGAGGTCGAGTTCGCGAAAGTCCGCCGGATCAACCAGCCCCCGGACACCTGGCACGGCGAACTGGGGCTCGGGTACTTCCATTCGGGCGGCAATACGCGCAAGACGAGCGGGATCGCCTCCGTCAACCTGTTCCGCGAGACGGACCGGGACCGCTTCCAGATCAAGGCGGACTTCCGGTACGGGCGCGACCGGGGAGTCACGACCGAGCGCAAGGCCTACGGGCTGATCAAGTACGACTACAAGTTCACGGAGCGGTTCTACGGGTACATCTCCGAGGAGCTGGCGCACGACCGGTTCAAGGACACGCGGATCAGGACCGTGACCAGCGCGGGGGTGGGCCTGGTGATCGTGAACGCGGAGCACACCGACCTCAAGGCGGAGGCGGGGCTGGCCTACATCACCAACGATTTCTATGTCGAGAAGGACGAGGGACACCTCGGCGGGCGCCTGTTCGTGCACTTCCGCCAGGACCTGCCGCTCGGCCTGGTCTTCGTCAACGATCTGACGGCCTACCCGAATTTCGAGCGGTCGACCGACTGGCAGCTCCGGGACGAAGCGTCGATTTCAGCGGGGCTCGGAGCCGGGTGGAACGCGCGCGTCGGAGTGATCTGGGAGTACGACCACGAAGTGCCGAAGGATCGGTGGCGGCACGACGTGCTGTATTTCGCGACGCTCGGGTACAAATTCTAAGGAGCCCCTGAATGGGCATCGTCAGTGAATTCCGCCAGTTCGTCGTTCGTGGCAACGTCCTCGACATGGCCGTTGGGGTCGTGATCGGCGGCGCGTTCGGGAAGATCGTCGGCTCGTTCGTTTCGGACGTGATCATGCCGCCGCTGGGGCTGATCACGGGCAAGGGGCAGGACTACCGTGAACTGGCCTGGGTCCTCGGAACCGGGGCGGACGGAAAAACGCCGGCTGCCATCCGGTACGGAGCCTTTGCCGCGACGGTGGTCGATTTCCTCATCGTCGCCTTCGCGATCTTCCTGGTCGTGAAGATCGCCAACGCGGCGCAGAACATCCGGAAGCAGGCCGACGCGCCCCCGCCGCCGCCGAAAACGAAGTCCTGCCCGGAGTGCGTGATGGAGATCCCGATCGGGGCGAAACGGTGCGGGCACTGCACCTCCCCCGTGCCCGCCTGACCGTCAGGCGCTGACGGCGCCGGGCGGAGGGCGACCTTCGCCCGGCGCAGCGGCCCCCCTCGCGGCGGCGGTCCGGAATCCGGGAGTCAGGCTCCGGACTACACGCTGTGCCGGATCGCGTCGCGCAGCAGGTCCAGCCCGCGGTCCAGATCCGCCTTCCGCACGTTCAACGGCGGAATGAACCGGATCACGTTGTGCGCCTGCCCGCAGGACAGCAGGATCAGCCCCGCCTCGCGACACTTCGCCTGCACCGTCTCCGCCAGCGGGCCGTTCGGCTCCCGCCCGTTTTTCACGAACTCGACCCCGATCATCAGCCCGGGCCCGCGCACGTCCCCGATGACCTGGAACTCCTTCTTCATCTCGAGCAGCCGCTCCGTCGCGTGCTTTCCGGACACACGTACCTTGTCGAGAATCTTCTCCTTCTTCATCGTCTCCACGACCGCAAGCGCCGCGGCGCAGCAGACCGGATTCCCGCCAAACGTCGATCCGTGAGCCCCCTTCTCCCAGACGTCCGTGATCTTCTTCCGCGCGCAGATCGCCCCCAGGGGCAGCCCTCCCCCGATCGCCTTCGCGACGGCGAGGATGTCCGGCGTCACCCCGAAATGCTGGGCCGCGAACCAGTCCCCCGTGCGCCCGAATCCCGTCTGGACCTCGTCGTAGACGAGCAGAATCCCGTGCTCGTCGCACAGCTTCCGGAGCTCCTGCAGGAACCGTCGCGGCGCAGGCGTGTACCCCCCCTCTCCCTGAATCGGCTCGATCACGAACGCCGCGATCTCCCCCGGCGTCAGGCGCAGGTCGAACAGGTCGCGAAGTGCGGCCAGAGCCGCGCCGGTCGCGGCCTCATCGCCGCCCAGCCGGAACGCAGACGGAAACGGTACGTGGACGATCTCGGGAAGCAGCGGCCGGTACTTCCGCCGGTATTTCGCCGCGCTGGACGTCAGCGACAGGGCTCCCATCGAACGGCCGTGGAACCCGCCCGTGAACGCCACCACAGCCTGCCGCCCCGTGGCGTATCGCGCGAGCTTCAGCGACGCCTCGATCGCCTCCGTCCCGGAGTTGCAGAAGAAAAACCGGTCCAGGCCGTCCGGCACGATCGTCTGGAGCGCTTCCCCCAGATCCAGCATCGGCTCATGGAAAAAGACCCCGCCCGTGTGCATCAGCGTCCGGACCTGGCGCTCCACGGCTTCCACCACGGCCGGATGCCCGTGTCCCAGCGCCAGGGTCGCCGTCCCGACCGCGAAATCGAGGTAGCTGCGGCCGTCATCGCATTCGACCGTCGAGCCGCTCGCGCGGACGGCGCCGAGCTGGGTCGCCCAGCCGAGAACCGGCGCGAGGACCGATCCGGCCCGTGAGGACATCCCGGGCGGCGCCGGGGCGGACGTTTTCTTTATCATCGGGAAAGCGTAAAAGTCGCGGCGGCGGCACGCAACGGAAAACCGGGGCGTCCGTTCATTGCGCCCCCCCGCACGGCGGGCGACAATGCCCCGTCGGCCACGCACGCACTCTCGGAGGGGGGACAGCATGGCATTCCAGGGCGAAGTCGGAGCCATCGGCCTTGCCGATGTCTTCGGAAACATCGCCGCCAATTCGCTCCCCGGCACCCTCCACGTGACGTCGGATCGCGGAGAAGCCTGGCTCGCGTTCGAGGGAGGCGCCCTCTCCGGATTCTCCCGCGGCCCCGGACGGGGGTTGAGCGGCGAGGAGGTCCTTCAGCTCCGGGTCCCCCTGGCCGCCGACGAACTCGATTCGCTGGTGAAGAAGAAGAAACGCACCAAGCGGAGCTGGCCGGAGTTCGTCGAGTCGCAGGGCACCATGCCCGCGGACGCATTCCGCGGGCTGCTCCTCGGAGAGCTGACGGAACGGGCCGTGGAGGTGTTCTTCTGGGCGCCGGCGAAGTTCGAGTTCGCCGACGGCCCCCCCTCGCAGGATCTCTTTCCCCCCGACCTCTCCGTGACGATCGACGTCAACTCCCTCCTCATGGAGGCCGCCCGCCGCCGCGATCACTGGGAGATGATCAACCGCGTGATCGGGTCCCCGGAGGACGTCTTCCTCCGCCGCCGCAGCGATCCGCCGCCGGATTCGATGCCGGAGATCCAGAAGCGCGTGCTGGAGCTGTGCAACGGATCGAATTCGGTCGCCCAGATCGAGACGGCGACGCGCGGCACCCGCTTCGCCATCTTCGACGCCGTCGCCGAGCTCGCCCGTGCCCAGATGATCCGGCCGCTGGGGCCCGAGGAGATGGCGCGGCTGGCCGACGAGCACCTCCGTGCGGCCCGCACGGGCGAGGCGATCCGGCTGTTCCGGCGGTCGCTGGACACCGAGCACGCCAACGCCGGCGTCCGCGAGAAACTGGCCGAGGCGTACGCGCGCCACGGCGAGCCGGCGAAGGCGGCAGGGGAGCTGAAAATGCTCGCCCACCGCTCGGCCGAGCAGGGAGACCAGGACGGAGCGATCGGCTGGTACCGGAAGGCGATGTCCCTCTCCCCCGAGGACCTTCCCCTCCGCGAGAAGCTGGTGACGCTGCTGCGCGACGCGGGCCGCCGGACGGAGGCCGCGACCGAGGCCCTCCGCCTGGCCGTGGTGGCCCGGAAACAGCTCCTGCACGACCGGGCCCTCACCGCCCTCGACGCCGCCATCGAGGCGAATCCCGACCTCCGCGAGGCGCTTGAACTCCGCCTCGAGACTCTTCTCAGCCTCGGCCGCAAGACCGAGGCAACCCGGCAGCTCGAGGGGATGGCAGAGCGGGCCACCACCGACGACGCCGTCGCCACCTTCCTCGAGCGCGCACTCCGGATCGAACCCGCCCGGACCGACCTCAAGCAGAAGATCGCCGACATCCGCAGCGGCCGGTCGCGGCGGCGGAAGACGTTCTTCAGGCGCCTCCTCTGGGCGACCGCGGTCATCCTGCTCCTCTCCTCGACCGTCGCCGCCGCCGGGTGGGAACTGCGCGCCCGCATCCGCTACGACGCCGCGCTCCACGCCTCCCACCTGGACCTGGTGCATGGGGATTACGAAGCGTCCATCGCCTCCCTGCAGAGCTTCGCAGCCGCCAATCCCTGGACCCTGGCCGCCCGATCCGCGCGCATCGAGGCCGATTCGATCCGCGAAGAGGCGATCCGCACGCTCAAGCAGCGCGCCGTGGGCCTGCCGGAAGACCAGAAGATCCTGCTGAAACGGCGGTGGGAAGCCCTCGGCGGGTGATCAGGGAGTCCAGCGTCCGACCCGGACCCGGTTCCCCCCCTCCCCTTTCGCCTTGTACATCGCCCGGTCCGAGACCCGGATCAGGTCGCGCGCGGCCATCCCCCCGGCCAGCGTCGCCATGCCGATCGACGCCGTCACCCCGCCACCGAACTCCCCCTCGATCCGCGCCCGCAGACGCTCCGCCGCCGCATGCGCCCCCTCGATTCCCGTCTCGGGAAAGATGAACGTGAACTCGTCCCCCCCGTAGCGGTACCCCGTGTCCACATGCCGCCTCAGGATCTGCAGCACCGCCCGCCCCACCTTCCGCAGCACCGCATCCCCCGCCTGGTGCCCCTGCCCGTCGTTCCACTCCTTGAACCCGTCCAGGTCGAGCAGCGCCAGCGACATCGGGTGCTTCATGCGCAGGGATCGGGCCACCTCCTCCACGATGCGCTCGTTGAAATGAGCGCGGTTGAAGAGCCCCGTCAGGGTGTCGGTCATCGCCATCCGCTTCAGGTCCCGCTCCATCCGCTTGCGCTTGCGGATGTCCTTCGAGATCGAGATCGTCCCGAGGAGCTTCCCGGCCTCGTCCTTGAGCTGGGACATCGTGATGCTGACCTCGACCAGCTTCCCGTCCCGGTTCCGCAGGCGCGTCTCGTAGTCGATCACCCGCCCGCGCGACCCCACGAGATTGAGGAGTTTCCGGCGCTCCTCCGGCTCCTCCCAGACCCGCTCCGCGGGCTGCCCGAGCATCTCGGCCCGGGTCCACCCGAACATCCGTTCGGCCGCAGGATTCCACTCCACGATGTGCCCGGACTGGTCGGCCGTCACGATGGCGTCGCCGCAGTGCTCCAGGATCGCACGGAAGTAGGCATCGGTCTGTTTCATGGGGGGCGGGAGTATAACGGAGGTGCCCCCCGGCGGCGAGGCAGGCCCTCGAACCAAAAAGAAAAAGGCCGGCCTCAGCGGCCGGCCTGGAACGGTCCTGGGGTCTCCAGTCCTACACGAACTTCACAAGGCTCAGTTCGTTCTGGAACCCCTTCTTGAATGAGTAGTTGACCTCGTCCATCACCTCGCGGATGAGGAAGATCCCCATCTGGTGCTTCCGCTCGGTGTCCAGGTGGGCGCGCAGTTCCGCGTCCATCATCCCGCTCGAGTCGCAATGGTTCGTGGTGTCCTCGATGACCGCCCGGAAACGCGTCTCGTCCAGGTCCAGGCTGACCCGGATGTCCCCCTGCCGGTTCGTCCCGCGGGCATGGTCGATGATCGAGGCGACCGCCTCGTCCACGGCCAGCATGACGAGACGCCCCGTGCGCTCCGCCAGCCCGCAGTCGCGCCACATCCCCTGAACGACGGCGCGGACCTCCGCGAGATGACGCGGGTCACAGGCGAAGGTCAGGTCTTTCTGGACGGTTCTGGAGCTCATGGTCGGATCCTGAAGGGTGTTTTTCGGCCCCCTGTACATCGGATTCAACGCTCCGGGAACTTGAGAGATTCCACCGATCCGCCGTTCAGCGGAGTTTCGGTTCGAGCGCCGGCGCGTGGTAGCGGAGCCCCTTCGCGTAGTCCGCCCGGAGGCGACGCATGAACACGTCCAGCGAGTTCCGGTCCATCCTGAGCTTCCGGATTTCCGGCCGCAGGGCCTCGTAGGTCTGCGGCTTGGCGGGGCGCCGTTCCGTGAGGCGGAGAATGTGCCACCCGCGGTCGGTTTTCACGACCTGGGAGAGGTCGCCGGGGTTCTGGAGCGCGAAGGCGGCGTCCTCGAAGGCGGGCTCCCGCATCGACATTCCGCTGATGAACGCGGGGAGCTTTCCCCCCTTCGCCGCGCTGAACTCGTCGTCGCTCTCCGCCGCCGCGATCGTCGCGAAATCGGCGCCCTCCTTGAGTTTCCGGCGGAGATCCTCCGCCTTGTCCCGGTCGCGGACGACGATGTGCGCGATCTCGACCCGCGGCTCCGTCAGCCACGCGTACGCGAGCATCGATTCGATCAGGACCTGCCGCTGGAACGACTCGTTGCCCCGGACCTCGGCGCGGAACTGGTCCGGCGTCTTGGAAAACGACTTCAGGTACTCCTCCAGCGACACGCCGTACTTCGACTTGATCTCCGCTTCGCGCGCCCGGATCTCCACCTCCGTCCGGTCGTCGAGGTCCTTGTCGGAGAGGACCACGGCCCAGCGCCGGGACGCCTTGACGAGGATTCTCCGGAGGACCATTTCCTCCAGGGTCTCGCGCCCCCACCACTCCACCGCGCGCGCCAGGAACTCGTCGCGGGTGATCACATCGCCGTCCATCTCGGCCACGACGTCCGGCAGCCCCGCGACCGTCTCGCCGCCCGGTTCGGAGGGAGGCGGAGGGCCGCCCGGCGGCGGATCCGCGGGAGGCGGGCCCAGGAACTCCGGATCGACGAGCGGGCACTCCTCCGGGCGCATCGCGTACCGGATCAGCTCGCGCTGGCGGGCGAAC
>JABWAY010000096.1 GCA_013360825.1 Candidatus Brocadiia bacterium
GTGCTGGAACCCCACCTGAACAGCCTGGGCGGCGAGTGCCCGATTCTCGTGCGCGCGCCGGACGGCTCGGTGCACGCGATCAGCGGACAGGGGTGCTCCCCCGGGGCGGCGACTCCGGACCGGTTTCCGGCCGCGGGCGTGCCGGGAGACGGAGTGTCCAGCGCGGCGGTCCCCGCGACCGTGGACGCCTGGCTGCTCCTCCTCAAACGGCATGGAAGACTCCCGCTGAGCGACGTCCTCCGCCCGGCCATTGAACTCGCCGCCGACGGCTTCCCCGTCGACGCGGGGCTGGCGGCCTCGATCCGCGCGAACGCCGACGTCTTCGCCCGGTGGCCCTCGACCCGGTCCGTCTTCGGAAACGCCGCGCCCGTCCTCCGCCAGCCCGACCTCGCCCGCACCCTCGAGACCATCGCCGCCGAAGGACGCGCCGGCTTCCATGCCGGTCGCATCGCACGGACGCTGGCGGAGTTCTTTCGGGAGGCGCACCCGGACCGCGGCGGCGCGCCCGTCCGGGGATTGATCTCCGCCTCGGATCTCGAGACTTTCCACGGCGCCTGGGAGCCCGCCGTCCAGGCCGAAGGATTCGGCGCCACCGTCCACAAGTGCGGATTCTGGTCCCAGGGCCCCGTCTTCCTGCAGCAGCTCCAGATTCTCGCCGGGCAGGACCTGGGATTGCTCCCTGAATCCGAGCGCCTCCACACGGAAATCGAAGCCGCGAAACTGGCGTTCGCCGACCGGGAGGCGTGGTACGGAGACCCCGGATTCGCCGCGCCCCCCGCATCCCTGCTCGACCCGGACTACGCCGCGCGGCGCCGCACCCTCATCGGCCCCGACGCTTCCCTCCGCCTCCGCCCCGGCCTCGGCGCGACCGCCCTGCCCTGGACGGGCGGAATCGTCGACCGCGGCTTCGAACCGCTCGCCGCCCACATCGGCGACACCACCCACGTCGACGCCGCCGATCGCGACGGCCTGATGATCGCCGCCACGCCCTCCGGAGGGTGGATCCAGTCCAATCCCCTCGTCCCCGGCCTCGGCTTCGCCCCCGGGACCCGCCTCCAGATGTTCAACCTCCTCCCCTCGCACCCGAACCGCCTCGAGCCCCGCAAACGCCCCCGCACGACGCTCTCGCCGTCCCTCGCCCGCCTCGCCGACGGTCGATGGCTCGCCTTCGGCACGCCCGGAGGGGACGGCCAGGACCAGTGGACGCTCCAGGCCTTCCTCGGCGTCGCCGTGCACGGCCGGTCGCTGCAGGAGGCGGTGGAAGCCCCGCTCTTTCTCTCCACGGCGTTTCCCTCCTCGTTCGCGCCGCACGGCGCGGACCCGGGAGGCGTCACCCTCGAAAACCGGTTCGATCCCGGCACGGTCGCGGCGCTCCGCGATCGCGGCCACGCCGTCTCCCTCGCCGGCCCCTGGGACTCCGGCCGGGTGACGATGGTCTCCTGGGACCCCGCCACCGGGATTCTCCGCGGCGCGGCGAGCCCCCGGCGCGGAAGCGCCGTCGCGCTCGCGATCTGACGGACCGGCCCGGCCGCCCGCCTATCGTCCCGGCGCGGGAGGCTGGATCAGCGCCGCAACCGCACCGCCCGGGTCGCGGATGATCGCCAGGTCGCCATACGCCCCCAGGTTCTTCGGCCCGTCGATCACCTTCCCTCCCTTCCGACGGCACGCCGCGAGGCTCCGCTTCAGGTTCTTCACCGTGATGTAGATCAGCCACTGCGACGGAATCTTCCGGTTCGGACCGCGCTTCCAGCAGACCCCCGCCACGGCCTTTCCCGACACCGGATCGAGCATCGACCAGTCGCTGTACTTCCCCATGGCGTGCGCCTGCGGCTTCCATCCGACCACGGCCCTGTAGAAGTCCCGGACGCGGGCGGCATCGGGAACCGTGAGGTCGTGCCAGGCGATGGTCCCGGGTGTGGTTTTCGGCAAGTGAGTGCCTCCTATGGGGTGGATTGCGGGATCGCGTCACTCGTACCGGCTGAAGAGTTTCTCAAATTCTGCGGCGGGAGCGAGCGGCTCGTGGAACACGACCGCATTTTCCGCGACATGGGCGACCGACTTCATCCCGACCAGGGGCGCGACGATCCCCGGGCTGTTTCGAACGAACTGGAGCGCCCGCTGGGCGTCGGTCGCGAGGCCGGGGTAGATCTTCCTGAGGTCGTCCGGCGCCCCCCGCGTGAGTTTTCCCTGCAGCAGCGGGACGCTTGAAAAGACGATGAGCCCGAGCTCCGCGGCGGCCTGCGTGAGCGGGATGCTCCGCCCCGCCACCGACTGCGTCGGCTCCCAGCACGCTTCCAGCATCGCCAGGTTGTACGGGAGCTGGAGGACCCGGAACCGGTGCCGATCCCCGCCGGCCTCCCGCGCCGCGCGGACCAGCGACTCGAGGTGCAGGTGCCCGGGGGCGCCGCGGGGGATGCGGAGACCGTTCCAGGTGGCGGCGCCGTAGAAGCGGATGCGGCCGAGGTCGGCCATCCGTTCGAGGAGGACGCAGGCAGCGCGCCAGCGATCGAGGAATTCCCCGGGGGAGACCTGGTCCATCTGCTGCTCGGGGTTGTGGAGGTAGAGGACGTCGATCGCGGCGAGCCCCGTGTTGGCGAGGCTGCGCGCCACCTGGTCTTCCAGATATCGAGGCGCGAGGCAGTGGCAGCCGGACACGATCTCGCGGGGCTGCGCGATGCCGGATTCGACCCAGGTTCGAAAGAGCCATCCGTGGGGGTCGGGGGGGAGAGACCGGTCGAACGGGAGGTATCCGGCCTTCGTGCAGAACAGCACCTCCTCGCGACGTGCCTCCCCGGCCGCGAACGCCGCCCGGAGTCCCGCGCCGAGGGCGCGTTCGCTCCTCTGGTGCCGGTAGTTGATCGAGGTGTCGATCACGTTGATCCCGGCGGCGAGGGATGCCCGGACCGCCTCCGCGTAGAGGGCGTCCACCGCGTCGTCGTCCTTCCCGAGGTACGACCCCATCCCGAGGCTGGAGAGTGTCAGCCCGAGCGCGGACCTGGCGTGCCCGGGGCCGCACGACCGGCGCGCGATGAACTCCGCCGTCCCCTGCTCCGTGGCGTGCATCGGATTCCCCCTGTCGGGTGCGCCGCCGTCCCTCCCGCCCGGGGCGGACGTCACGGCCGTTTCTCGTAGAGCGTGATTTCGACCCGGTCGACACGGTGGGGCGTCACCCGCCGGACCCACGCGGGACGCGCCGCATACAGGTCGAACCGGTGCCGCGCGGCCGCCCGGTACCCCGCTTCCCTGAAGTCCTCTTCCCCCAGGCCGTAATACCCTCCCCCCATCCGGTCGTCCCACAGGATCCGCGTCCCCGGGGGAAGGGCGCCGAACGCCTCGAGCTGGGCGGCGCGGTCGAGGGACGGGGGCTGGAAGCGGAACAGGTCGTGGTCGTGCAGGAGGGCGCGGGCATGGGCATCGGCGACGCAGGCCGGGGGCGGGTCGAGCAGGCCGGCCGGGCGCCATTCGGCGATCGCCTCCTCGTAGGCGCGGAACATGAACAGTTCCCCCTGGACGAGGTACTGGCCCTGGGCCCAGACGCCCGCTCCGGCGCAGATGATCGCGGCGGTCGCGGCCGGGGGGATCCGGACGGCCGCTGCGGCGGCGGCGAGGAAACGCAGGCCTTCGGCGGTGAAGAGGGCGGTGAGGGGGGCGATGCAGACGAAGTACCGGAGGTAGCCGATGGAGCCGAAGAGACCGCGCCACCAGAGGACGGTGTGGAGGAGGAAGAAGAACCCGAACGTGACGAGGTGGATCCGCGGGCGTCCGGCGGCGAAGACGGCCAGGCCGAGGCAGAACGGGAGGAGGAATGCGGGCCCGGCCCACTCGGGCCAGTGCGTGACGTAGTGGAAGACGCGGCCGTAGCCGTAAACTCCGCCCGGGACCCAGTTCGACGGCCAGTGGTGGGCGATGTACATCACGTCCCCGTCCGCGACGACGCCCCCGATCGTCCACAGGATCGTGCCGCCGAGCAGGAGCAGCGGCAAGGTCAGCCGCTTTGCCAGTGGGAGCGGCGCCGCCAGCGTGAACAGCCCCCAGAGGACGCCGAGGAAGAACCCCTCCGGGCGCGCGAGGGGGAGGAGCGACGCGACGAGGAGAGACGGGACGCGTCGCTCCTCCAGCCAGAGCCGGTAGGCGATGGCGAACACGAGCGCGAACAGGGGCTCCGTCATGTTGTCGCCGGCGAGGGCGAAAAAATGCACCTGGAGACCCATCGCGGGGATCGCGAGGAGCGCCGAGTCGGGGGCGACGCGACGCGCGAGGCGCCAGGTCTCGAACAGGGCCCAGCCCGAGAGGAGCGCGCAGGCGGCCCGGGTGGCCGTCAGCCCGAACCGGGCCGGGAGCATGCAGACGCCGGTCCAGAGGGGGCGCCCCCAGGGATCGAGGAGCGCCCAGAGGTGCCCCCAGGCGTCGCGCGCGTAGCCGTAGTGATTCGCCGCGTCCTGATGTGAGGACCCGCGGTAGACGAGGGCGTGGAGCACATAGACCGCCGCAAACGCGGCCGCGAGGAACGCCGCTGAAAACGCGGAGCCTCGAAACGATCCGGGAGGGGCGGGGGCGGGTGAGTCCGTCACGGGTCCGGAGGCTCCCACACCGCTCCGGGTGCGTCCACGCTTGTCGGTCCCTACTTCGCCTGCATCGCCGCATCCGCCGCGTCGATCGCTTCCAGAACCGCATTCTCGCGCGAAAAGGTCTCACGGAGCAGCGGCAGCTCGGCGGCGAGGGTGGAGGCCTTCAGGAGCGGAAGTGCGGGGATGAGCGTGAGGGCCGCCTTCCGGCGGGCGACCTCCGGGCTGTCCTGGACCTGCCGGTCCCAGTCCACGTCGACCTTCGAGCAGAGGATCCTGCGGATCGAGACGGCGACGACCGGCTGGGCGGTCTTCGCGTCGCCGAAGGAGGCCAGGGCGACGACGAAGGCCGCGTTCAGGTCCTGGACGTTTTCCCAGTCGGTCAGGTCGATGGCGTTGCGCTGCATCCGCGAGTCAAAGTACTTTCCGAGCGCGTCGATCGCCGCCGCGAGCGGCGCGGCGCCGCGAGCGTCCCCGACCTTCGCGAGCGCCTCGGCGGCGTTCCGGCGGACCTTGAGCGCCTCGTCGGCGAGAGCGGAGGCGAGCGCCGTGACCGCCTTTGCGTCCTTCAGCTCGCCGAGCGTCCAGGCGGACCAGAGGCGGACGTCCTCGGCGGATTTCCTGTCCGACAGCAGGGTCGCGAGCGGGATCACGGCCGCGCGGTCCCCCTTTTCGGCGATCTGGCGTGCGGCCTTCTCGGCGTTGCCGCCGCCGCGCGCGAGTTCCGTGAGCAGCGCCCTGACGGTGTTCCCGCCCGTGCCTCCGGACGCCGCGGGCGGGAAGGCGCGCATCTCCTCGGCCGTCATCCGTTCCAGGAAACTGGACCGGGGCCCGCGGGACGGCGCCGGCTGCTTCCCCGCCTTGACCATCAGGCGGTGCCGGTCGAAAAAGTCGAAGGTGTCGTCCACGACCTCCGAGGGCCACGAATGCCCCTTTCCGGGAAGCTCGGTATAGATGAAATCCGCCCTGGATTTCTTCAGCAGATCCGCCGCCTCACGGTCGGGGCCGACCGCGCACCGCGGATCGTCGTCGCTGTGATAGACATAGACCCCGGTCCCGAGCCCGGCCAGCTTCGACTCGCCGTTGTGCCCGCCCCCCGCCGCGGGAGCGAACGCCGCGAACTTTTCGGCGTACTTCGGGCCGAAATGCCAGGTCCCGAACCCGCCCATCGAATGCCCGATCAGGTAGACGCGGTTCAGGTCGATGTTGAACAGAATCTGGATCTCCTGGATCAGCCCCGTGAACAGCCCGTCGTTCGGCTCGGACGACCAGGGCGCCGCATTCGCCGTCGGACAGACCGTGATGTACCCGCGCCGCCGCACGTTCCCGTCCAGGAAGGGGTAGAAGTCCGGCCCGTTCCCCACCACCCCCTTGCCGTCCTTCCCCGCCGGCCCTCCGCCGTGCAGCCCGACCACCAGGGGCCAGGGGCGAAGCGGATCGTAGTCGTCCGGCACGTAGATGCAGTAGATCCCCTTCGATTTCTCAGGGCTGATCGTGAGCGCGACGTCCTTGCGGAATCCCTTCGGCTGCTCCATCGAACGCGCCACCCGGTCGAACCACTCCCGCGGCTCCTTCACCCCGAATTCCTTCTTCATCGCGTCGTGCGCCGCCTTCCGGTCCGCCGGGTCGAGCGCCGCGTAGTCCGCGATCCGGGCCTTCAGCTCCGGGTTGTGCCGCGGGCTCGACTTCAGAAGCTTCTCCGCCTCGGCGCCGAGGAGCGCCCGCGCGTCCGCGTCGTCCGGCGCCGCCGCGAGCGCCCAGGCCGCGGCTTCCTTCATCTCCGGGTCGAGCTTCTTCGACTGGCAGAATTTCGCCAGTTCCACCCATCCGGCGGCGTCGTCGGCCTTGAGCGCGGCCGAGCGGCGCCAGAATTCCTGGAAGGGGCTCTCGGGGGTGAGGTCGACGCGGGCGACGCCGTTCTTCGGCAGGCGGACCGTCTTCCAGACCATTTCCGGGAACTTCGAGAAGTACGGGTTGACCACGACCTCGTTGCCGTCGTCGAGGACGACCTTTCCCTCGACGGGCTGCCCCTGGCGCGGAACGACGGTGTCGGCCAGGACGGCGAGCGCGAAGGCGAGCAGCGCCGCGGCGACGGTGACGGAACGCATGCGGGAGTCCTCCTCGAAGTGAGGGGCGATTCTAGCGCGGGCGGGGCCGGGAGCGCGGGGATTCCGGGGCGGGGTTCGCGGCGCCGCGAACCGCGGGTCAGCCGCGGAGCCGGATCCGCGCCGCGTAGCCGCCGCAGGTGTGCTCCGCGCCGGGAAGAATGGTGAGCTCTTCCTCCAGCTTCAGCCCGTTCCCCTCGCGGATCACCTCGCGGACCAGCCTCGCGTTCTCCTCGTCCTCGACGCTGCAGGTCGAGTAGACGACGCGGCCGCCGGGTTTCACGACGCCGAGAGCCGCCCGGAGGATCGACCTCTGGATCGGGCCGAGCGCGCCGACGTCCCGCTCGCGGAGACGCCACCGGGCCTCGACCCGGCGGGAGAGGACGCCGGTGTTGGAGCAGGGGGCATCGACGAGGACGCCGTCGAAGACGGGGCGCAGCGGAGGATGCTTGGCGTCGGCGGTCAGCAGGGTCACCCCCGCGCCGGTCCGGACGAAGGACGCGCGCATCGCATGGACCTTTCCCGGGTCGCTGTCCGCCGCCAGCACGTTCGCCCCGAGTTCCGCGAGCTGCGCGGACTTTCCTCCCGGGGCCGCGCAGAGATCGGCGATCCGCTCCCCCGCGCGGACCTGCATCAGCGGTGCGACGGCCTGCGCGGCCTCGTCCTGCACGGAGAACCAGCCGTCGCGGAACGACGCCAGGGCCGCGATCGGCCCCGCATGACGGAGCCGCGGAAGGCCGGGGTCGATGTCGATCCCCTCCTGCTTCAGCCGCGCGGCAAGCCCGGCGACCGTGCACCGGAGCGGATTCGCCCGGATCGACAGCTCCGGATGCCGGTTTCCCGCCTCCAGCGCCGCGATCGTCGCGCGCGACCCCCATCGGGCGAGCCAGCGGCGCACCAGCCACCCCGGATGCGACAGCGCGCGGGAGAGATACGCCGGAGGATCCAGCACCGGGTCCGGCCAGAGGTCGCGGTCGAAAATCGCCACCCGCCCCGCCGGAACCGGGATGATCCGCCGGTGAGGGAGCCCCGGCCAGCGCTCCTCCACCGCCCTCGGAACCGTCCGCGGCCAGGTCTCCTCCTCCGCGGGAACGGGCTCCGCTTTCCGCGCAGCCCCGTCGGGACGGAACTCCAGAAGCGCCCGCTGGATCGCCCGCAACACCCCGGTCGCGAACGCCCCCGCCCTCCCGTGCCCCGTCGATTTCGCCAGCTCCGTCGCCTCGTTCAGCACCGCATACGCCGGCACCCGCTCGAGGAAGACCAGCTGGCAGACGGCCGTGCGCAGGATCCAGCGCATCGCGTCGTCCATCTTGTCGACCGGGATCGAGCTGAACGCGCCGAGCACGCCGTCGATCGTCCCGCGGTGGCGCACCGTCGCATAGACCAGCGCCGTCGCCAGCGCGCGGTCCGGCCCCGGAAGCCCCGCGAGGTCCAGCTCCCGGTCCAGCCCCTCCGCCGCGTACTCCCCCGCGCTCTCCGCCCCGCGCAGGACCCGGAGCGCCAGCGCCCGCGCGCTCATTTCCCCGCGAGGGCCGCGGCCGCGCGCCGCACGTACTTCGCCAGCACGTCGGTCTCGAGATTCACCAGGTCCCCAGGCGTCTTGTCCCCCAGCGTCGTCGCGTTCAGCGTGTGGGGAATGATCGTCACCGTAAACCCGTCCGCCACGACCCCGACGACCGTCAGGCTGATCCCGTCCACCGCGATCGATCCCTTCGGCGCAATCTCCGGCATCAGCTCCGCCGGGGCATGGAACGTCCAGAGCAGGTCCCCGCCTTCGCGCTCGATCTTCTCCACCCGCCCGATCGCGTCGACATGCCCCGTCACGAAATGCCCGCCCAGCCGCTCGTCGGCCCGGAGCGCGCGTTCCAGATTGACCCGTCCCTCCTGCCGCGCCTGCCGCAGCGTCGTCTTCTTCAACGTCTCCCCCACCACGTCGAACTCCACGATGTGGTCCTTCAGATCCACCGCCGTCAGGCAGACGCCGTCCACGGCGAAGCTCTCGCCGATCTTGAGGTCCGGAGGGAGTACCTCGATCCCGATCCCCAGACGCAGCTGCCCCGCGGAACGCTGGGCGCTGACCACGAACCCGACCGCCTGAATCAGCCCTGTGAACATCCACATAGCGTCCCACAAGACCGCCCCGCTGTGAAGATTCCGCTGCCGCCGCCGACCCCGATCGCTTCCCCAGGCACCGGCTCTCCGGTAGCCTGCCGGGATGCTGACGGTCGAGATCCTGACCCTCTTCCCCGAGATGTTCCCCGGGATGCTCTCCGCGAGCATCCTCGGGCTGGCGCGCCAGCGCGGGCTGCTCGACGTCCGCCTCCACAATCTCCGCGACTGGTCCGCCGACCGGCACCACAAGGTGGACGACCGCCCCTACGGCGGCGGCCCGGGGATGCTCCTCCGGCCTGAGCCGGTGTTCCGCGCCGTCGAGTGGCTCGTGGAGCACGGTTTCTCCGGCCGCCGCCTCCTGCTCACCCCCGGCGGCCGCACCTTCGACCAGGGCCTCGCCCGGGAACTCGCCGCCGCGCCGCGATTCCTCATGCTCTGCGGACACTACGAAGGGTTCGACGACCGCATCCGGACGGGGCTTCCGTGGGAAGAGGTCTCGATCGGGGACTACGTCCTGTCCGGCGGGGAGCCGGCGGCGCTCGCGATCCTCGACGCGGTCACACGGCTTGTGCCGGGCGCGCTCGGCGACCCCGAATCCCCGGTCGAGGAGAGCTTCACCGCCGGACGGCTCGAGTACCCCCAGTTCACGCGACCGCGGGAATTCCGGGGAATGGCGGTCCCCGAAGTCCTGCTGGGCGGGAACCACGCGGAGATCGCCCGCTGGCGCGAGGAACAGTCCCGGCTCAGGACCGAACGCCGCCGGTCACAACCCTGACCGGCCCTCCCCGGCACCCCGCCCCAGCCCGCCGGAATTTTGTTCTTTCTTCTCTTCCGCTCCCCGGGACCTCTGAGTAATCTCTGCGCCTCAATTCGGGACACGCGACGCGGCCGGACACTCGCGCATCGTGGTCGGGACGCCCGCCGGTTTCGGTCCTCCCGCGCCACGAGTCGTGCAGGCCCGCCCGCCCGCCGTCCCGCCCGCTGACTTCGAACTCGAGAATCCCTTCCTTATGGAGTCGCCATGACCCTTGCCCTGCGTCTGCTGACGGTGCTGTCGCTGACCCTGATCTCGGCCCTCCCTGCATTCGCCGAGGACTCGACCCATCACGCCAAGCTGAGTTTCGACAACAAGCTCGGCCTGATCTGGCTCACGGTCCCCATCGGCGCCGTCCTGGCCCTCGTGTTCGCCTGGATCTTCCACACCCAGATGAAGGCCGAGGATCCCGGCAACGAGAAGATGCAGAAGATCGCGGCCGCGGTCCGCAAGGGTGCGATGGCGTACCTCATGCAGCAGTACAAGGTGGTGGGAATCGTCTTCCTGATTCTGGTCGGCATCCTGTCGGTCATGGCATTCGGATTCGGGATCCAGCACTGGCTCGTGCCGTTCGCGTTCCTGTCCGGCGGCATCTTCTCGGGAATCTGCGGATTCCTCGGGATGAACACCGCGACCCAGGCCTCGAACCGCACGGCGCAGGCCGCCAGCCGCAGCCTGAACGACGGGCTGCGCGTCGCGTTCCGGTCCGGCGCGGTGATGGGATTCGTGGTCGTCGGGTTCGGGCTCCTGGACATCGCCGTCTGGTTCTACGTCTGCAACAACATCCTCCACCTCCCGCTCGGCGAGGTGACCGTCACCATGCTCGCGTTCGGCATGGGCGCCTCCACCCAGGCGCTGTTCGCCCGCGTCGGCGGCGGCATCTACACGAAGGCGGCGGACGTCGGAAGCGACCTGGTCGGAAAGGTCGAGGCCGGGATTCCGGAAGACGACCCGCGCAATCCGGCCACGATCGCGGACAACGTCGGCGACAACGTCGGCGACGTGGCGGGGATGGGTGCCGACCTGTACGAATCGTACTGCGGCGCCATCCTGTCGACCGCGGCGCTCGGATTCGCCACCGCCCAGAGCATGCAGGCCGGCGTCGTGGCCGCCACACTCTCGCTCCCGTGGGTCGTCCTGCCGATGACCATCTCGGGCGTCGGAATCGCCCTCTCCGTCATCGGGACGTACTTCGTCCGCACGGGCGAGGACACCAGCCTCAAGTCGCTCATGGCCGCGCTCTTCCGCGGCATCAACATCGCGACCGCACTCACGGCCGTCGCGGCGTTCTTCCTCGCGGTCTTCCTCCTCAACGACTCGCAGCTCCTCGACGCCGCCGGATACAAGAAAGGGCTCTTCGGGGTCAGCCTGTACATCTGGAAGCTGTGGGGCGCGGTGGTCGTCGGACTGATTTCCGGGATCATCGTGGCCAAGGCCGCGGAGTACTACACGTCGAACGACTATGCCCCGGTGAAGGGAATCGCCGAAAACGCTCTGACCGGCCACGCCACGGTCATCATCGACGGCGTCGCGGTCGGCATGCTCGCGACCGGCGTCCCGATCGTGACGATCGCCATCGGCATCTTCCTCTCGTTCTGGCTCTCCGACGGCTTCGTGGACCCCATCCGCGGCCTCTACGGCATCGCGATCGCCGCGGTCGGCATGCTCTCGACACTCGGCATCACGCTCGCCACCGACGCCTACGGGCCGATCGCCGACAACGCGGGCGGCAACGCCACCATGGCCGGCCTCGACCCGATGGTGCGCGAGCGGACGGACGCCCTCGACGCGCTCGGAAACACGACCGCGGCGACCGGCAAGGGATTCGCCATCGCCTCCGCAGCCCTCACCGCCATGGCCCTCCTCGCCGCCTACGTCGAGGAGGTCCGGATCGGCGTCGACCGGGTCGCCATCACGGGAACCCCGAGCGCCGTCACCATGACCGTCGTCGATGCCCGCACGGACGCACCCCTCGACGCGTCCTCCTACAAGGACGTCGGACACCGGATCCTGTCCCGGACCACGAAACTCCCCAGCGGAGCCGATGAGACGATCGCCTGGCTCGTCCTCGAGAAAAACGACCGCCGGAAGGAAATGCGCGTCGTCCCCGCCCGCGAAGCCAGTCTCGGAAACTTCATGTCCTTCTACGAAGTCACCCTCATGAACCCGTCCGTCCTCATCGGGCTGTTCATCGGCGCCATGATGGTCTTCGTCTTCTGCGCGATGACCATGAAGGCCGTCGGACGCGCCGCACGCAGCATGGTGATGGAGGTCCGCCGCCAGTTCCGGGAAATCCCCGGGATCATGGAAGGCACGACCGACCCCGACTACGCCTCCTGCGTGGCCATCTCGACCAAGGGCGCGCAGCGCGAAATGATCTGGCCCTCCGTGCTGGCCATCACCGTCCCGATCGTCGTCGGACTCTTCCTCGACGTCGCAGGAGTCATGGGCCTGCTCGCCGGCGGACTGTCCACCGGATTCGCCGTCGCCATCATGATGTCGGCGGCCGGCGGCGCGTGGGACAACGCGAAGAAGTGGATCGAGAGCGGCGGGTTGAAGGACGACAAGGGTGTCGTGCAGGGGAAAGGCTCGCTGGCCCACAAGGCGGCGGTGACCGGCGACACGGTCGGCGACCCGTTCAAGGACACGAGCGGACCGAGCCTCAACATCCTGATCAAGCTCATGACGATGGTGTCGATCGTCTTCGTCGGCGTGACGCTGAAGTTCGGACCGATGATCGCCCAGCTGTGGAAGTAGCCGTCCCGGTGAGTCCTGAGCGCCGCCCGTGCGGGGCGCGCACCGGACGCTGAGAGCACGGGGGCTGCCGCGGGAGTGCGGCAGCCCCCGCTCCCCGGCCCTGCGCATCGGAGAGAGGGGACATGGCGCGTCCTGGACCGCCGCTTCCGGCCCTGACCCTCCTGCTCGCCGCAGGCCCGTCCCTCCCGGCGCTCGCCTCGACCCTCGCCCCCTCGGATGGCTTCGGGATTTTCGCGGCGGAGGGCACGATCCGCGGAGGGTGGATCCTCGCGCTGGCGGCGCTGGGATGCGCCGGAGTCGGGCTGGCCGCGGCCGCGATCCTGAAGGGCCGCGTGCGCCGGTCGGACACGGGAGG
>JABWAY010000464.1 GCA_013360825.1 Candidatus Brocadiia bacterium
GGTCCTCACGACCGACGAGGCGGACCGCCGCGCCCGCGTCCGGCCCCTCGCCGCCGCGGGCGTGCCGTTCGAGGTCTTCGAACTCCTCGCCCGCCGCCTCGATCTCGCGGAACTTCCCGCCGACGCCACCTTCGAGTTTACGATCGCCGCCTCCGGCGCGACCACCGAGTGCCGCGTCGCCGCACCCCGCGGCGTTCCGGCCGGCGCCAGGCTCCCCCTCCTCCTCACCCTCCACACGACTTCCGAACCGGCCGACTTCCGCCGCAACCGGTTCGCACGCACACTCACCGCCGCAGGCTGGATCGTCGCCGCCCCGCACTCGTCCCCCAATTTCGGCAAAGGGTGGGGATCCCGCGAAGTCGAACGCAGCGTCGCCGTCTCCGCCCTCGACGCCCTCCTGCGCCGCTACCCGGTCGATCCCGACCGCGTCTTCCTCAATGGCGCCTCCATGGGCGGCAACGGCTGCTGGGAAATCGGCATGCTCCACCGCGATCGCTTCGCCGGCCTCGCCCCCAATATCGCGGGCCCCCGTATCCGGAACTTCCCCCTCCTCGTCAACCTCGGCGGACTCCCGCTGCTCTCCACCATCGGCGCGGACGAGGACGCCCTGATGGTGGAGGCCAACCGCGAAGCGATCGCGTTTCTCCGGGACGGGCTGGGCTCCCCCGCGCGGCTCCACGAAGAACCCGCATGGGGACATGTGGAAAAGCCGGAGGAGTGGGATCCGCGGCTCGTCCAGTGGGGCGCCGAACTCGGACGCGACGTGTTTCCGCGCGGCCTCGTGCACCACTTTGCCCTCGAATCCCAGTTCCGCCACCACTGGATCCGCGCGGAACGGACGAGCGGCGTCGTCGTGGATCCCACCGAGGGGAAGATCCCCGTCGACGCCAGGGGGACGGAGGCCCAGCGACGGGCGGAGTACGTGACCCGCGGGCGCGCCCGCTGCGCCCGGCTGGCCGCCCGCGTCGACGGGCAGACGATCCGGATCGCGACGCGCAGCGCCCCGAAGGTGACCCTGTGGCTCTCGGATGCGCTGGTCGACCTCTCCAGGCCGGTGACCGTCGAACTGAACGGAAAACAGGTGTTCAAGGGCACGGTTGAGCGATCGCTCGAGACGCTCGTCACCGAAATCGCGGCGTCGCGCGACACCGGCCGCGTCTTCGCGGCACGCCTCATCCTGCCGAAATGATCAGGTCCGGCGGCGCATCCGGCGCGTGTCGCGCGCCACGAGCGGCCGGTTCGAGAGCAGTTCCAGCCTGGCGCCGGGAGGAAGCGTTTCCGGAATCGCATCCTGGCTGAACCGGAGCGTGGGGTCGGCGTGGTCGCTCGTGTGGTACAGGATGGGAATGCACGAGGCGGCCGGAAACCCGGCGACCCACGCCCGGAACGCCTGTCCCGCCGCGGGATCCCGCCGCGCCACGACCGGAGAAAACAGGATCACCGCCGGTTTCACCCCCGTCGCATGGTACGCCCAGGTCGCGGGGTCCATCAGCGAGTCCCCGAGGAAAACCACCGTTTCCCCGCCCTCCACCACGTAAACCACCCCCGGATCCCCCCCGTCCAGGCGCGGCAGGCAACGCACCTTCACGTGGGCGCCGAACTCGAAAACCTCGCCCTTCTTCGCCACCGCATAGGACAGGTCCGTCCGCTTCGCCTCGACCAGCGACTTCAGCGCCCCACGCGGCGCGATCACCGTCCCCCGGTGCTCCAGCACCTTCGCCACCGTCTCCGTCTCAACCTGGTCGCGCTTCTCCCCCGTCAACAGCACGATGGACGCGCGGGGTTCCGAGTCGGGCTGAAGTGTGGTGCCCAGGCGGGCGTTGGATCGCAGGGGATCGACGAGGAGCGTCTGGCCGAAGGTGAGCAGACGCACGGTCCCATGACCAAACCAGGCGAGTTCCATCGGTGCTTTCCGGGGAGAGGCGGGGTGGGGCGGGGATGATACCAGCGGGGATCGCCGGGACAAGGATTGGCGCTGGTGCGCGCCCGGGCGGGGTGATAGCCTGTTCCGCGCTGCCTGGACCGTTCTTCTGGAGGGAGTGATGAGCGACGGCAAGTTGAAAGTGACCTGCGGGCATTGCGGCACGACGATGGCGTTCCGGGCGGAGCAGGCGGGTGGGCGGTTCCGTTGCCCGAAGTGCAAGGAGCCGGTGGAGCTGATCGCGGACGAGCCGTCGGCGCCCGCGGCGCCGACCAGGCCTGCGGCGCGAAAGCCGAGCGCGGCGACCACCACGATCGCCACCAAAAGAACGGCGCTGATAACGCTGTTTTGCAGGCTGGTGATCATATCG
>JABWAY010000097.1 GCA_013360825.1 Candidatus Brocadiia bacterium
GTTCCGGCCCCGCCGGGCCGCCGCGCGCGCGGGAGATCGCCCACGCGTCGAGCTCCACAAAGAACCGCTGCTCGCGGTCGCGCGCCTTCTCGGCGTGCGCGATCGCCGCCAGCGGCGCCCGGTACCGGTGGAGCAGCCCCGTCTTCCGGCGGGCGCTCCAGATCTCCGCCAGCAGCCGGTCGCCGGCCTTCCGCCGGTACTCGCCCCCCATCTGGTCCAGCGCCACTCCCTCGAACGCGTGCGCCTCGTCCACCACGATCGACCCCGGGTCGGGGAGGAGCCGCCCGCCCGCGAGGCGCGCCTTGAGGTCGATGGCGAGAAGCGCATGATTGGCGACGACGACGGTCACCCGTGCGAGCCGCTCGCGGGCCCGGACGTAGTGGCACGGGGTCTCCTCGCGCAGTTTCGGGGTGCACGTGTCGTCGCAGCAGATCCGCGACCAGACCTCCTCGGGGATCGGGAACGGCGCCGTCGTCCGGTCGCAGAGCTCCGCCTCCCGGTGCCACCCGCGGATCAGGTCGAGCACTTCCCCCGGGTCGTCGTCGAATGCAATCTCCCGCTGCTCCGCCGCCCAGCGCAGCCGCGGTCCGCAGACGTACTGCCCGCGCCCTTTCGCCAGCGCGAACGAAAACCCGACGGGGAGGAGCGCCCGCAGCGCGGGGAGGTCCTTCTCCACGAGCTGGTCCTGCAGCAGGATCGTGTTCGTCGCGACGAGCACCCGCGCGTCGTGCGCCCGGGCGTGCAGGATGTGCGGCACGAGGTACGCAAACGATTTTCCAACCCCCGTCCCCCCCTCCGCGAGCAGGTGCCGCCCCGCCGCCAGCGACCCCTCGACCGCCCGCGCGAGTTCCAGCTGCTGCGGGCGCCACTCGTGCCCGGGGAACGCCCGCGAGAGCAGCCCCGAGGGGCCGAAGACGTCGTCGACAGTGGGGGAGCCGCTCACGGGGGCGGGATTGTGACCGAACGCCCGCGGGAGGGCGAGGACGCGCTGCTCACCCTCTCACTCGACTCTTCATAAGAACGGGGATCCTGCTTACCATCGATCCCATGACCCCCAAACCCATGACGCTCACCCAGAAGATCCTCGCCTCCCACGCCATCGGCCTGACCCGCCCCTGGGTCGAACCCGGCGACATCCTCCAGGTCCGCGTCGACTGGACGATCGCTTCGGAACTCGCCTGGAACGGGATGGACCGGACGTACACGGCGCTCGGGCGCCCCGGCGTGCATGACAAGGACAGGTTCTTCCTCGCGGTCGACCACACCGTGGACCCGGTGACGCTGGCGACGGACAAACGGGCGCAGAAGCTGACGCAGCTGTCGCGGGAATTTGCGAAGGAAGCGGGGATCACGCACTTCTACGACGCGAATGTGACGATCCTGCACACGAAGTTCTACCGGGATCTCGTGCAGCCGGGGGAGATCGTGCTCGGCGCGGACTCGCACACGTCGTCCCACGGCGGGATGGGGGCGTTCGCGATCGGGCTCGGCGGCGCGGACATCACGGCGGCGATGGTGCTCGGGACGAGCTGGATCGAGGTGCCCGACGCGATCGAGGTCGTCTACGCGGGAGAGCCCGCGTTCGGGATCGGGGGGAAGGACATCATCCTGCGGACGCTCGGCGACCTCGGCCGGAACACGGTGGCGATGGAGCGGACCGTGGAGTACCGCGGAGACGCCGTCCGGAAGTTCACGACCGACACCCGGTTCACGATCGCGAACATGACCGCCGAATTCGGCGGCCTGAACGGGATCTTCGAGCCGGACGCCCAGGTCGCGGCGTGGCTCTCGCGGCGGAAGTCGCACAACGCCGGCGCGCTCTGGTTCCGCTCGGACGAAGGGGCGCCCTACGTCGCGCGCTACCCGATCGACCTGTCGCGGATCGAGCCGCTCGTCGCGAAGCCCTTCAGCCCGGACAACGTCGCCACCGCGCGCGAACACGCCGGCACCGCCCTCCAGGGGGCGTTCATCGGCGCGTGCACCACGACCGAGGAGGAACTGGTCCTCTCCGCGCTCGTCCTCGAGCAGGTCCTGAAGGATCAGGCCCCCGTCGCTTCGGAAAAACGGATCGTCGTCCCGGGAGACCTCACCATCCAGCGCCGTCTCCAGGAGCGCGGCCTCTGGGCGATCTACGAGAAGGCCGGCTTCCGCGTCTCCGTCCCGGGGTGTTCGATGTGCCTCGGGGTCGCGAGCGAGAAGGCGGGGAAGGGCGAGACCTGGCTCTCGAGCCAGAACCGCAACTTCCCGAACCGGATGGGGGAGGGGTCGCTGGCCTGGCTGGCCTCCGGGCCGACGGTCGCGGCGAGCGCGGTGTCGATGAAGATCGCCGACCCGCGGCCGTATCTCGCGAAGATCGACCGGGCGCGCTACGCGGCGCTCCTCCAGCGCGACGGAGCGGGCGCGGCGATCGAAGTCCGGGCGAGCGATCTCAAGCTCGACGTCGTTCCGGCGCACGCCGCCGCCACGGGGGGCGCGCCCGACCAGCCCTGGTCCGTCCGCGGGCAGGTCCAGGTTTTTCCCGACAACATCGACACCGACGCCATCATCCCCGGAGAGTTCTGCCACCTGACGAAGCTCGAAGAGCTCGGCGAAAAGTGCTTTCACTTTGTCCGCCCCGGATTCGCCGCGGTCGTCCGCGCAGGCGGCACGGTGATCGTCGCCGGGGAAGGGTGGGGGAGCGGATCGTCGCGAGAACAGGCGGTCTGGGCGCTCCAGGGCGCCGGGATCCGGCTGGTGATCGCGAAGAGCTACGCCTTCATTCACAAGCGGAACCTCGTCAACGAGGCGCTGCCGTTCCTGGTCGTGAAGGACCCGGCGTTCCACGCGGCCGCCGTCGAGGGGGTGGAGCTCGAGGCGAACATCAACACCGGAGAGATCCGCCTGACTGCGACCGGGAAGGTTTTTCACGCGGAGCGGCTCACGCCGATCGTGCGCTCGATGCTCCGGGAGCGCGGCCTGGTCCCCGCGATCCAGCGGCACGGCGCACGGGTGTTCGAGCGGCTCGCGGCAGGGAAATAGGCGGCCCGGTTCCGCGTGGTGTCCCGCGCCCGGCTATCGGGCCGGGCCGGGGTGCAGCTGGATCGTCAGGAATTCGTTCCCACGGATCGGGATGCCGCGCAGAAAGTCCGGCAAGTCGACCTTCGCCCCGCGTGCCCATCTCCGCGTGTGACCGATCAGCGGGGTGTCGAGGAAGACGCGGAATTCCCGCTCTCCGACGGGACGGCTGTTCAGCCAGTCCGCCGGCGGCACCAGAGCCGCGGGGACGACGAAATGTCCCTCCCCGTCGCTCCGGAACTTGCCGAGGGTGACGCCGCCCAGCCGCACATGCAGGGGCACATCCTTGAGGGGCGCACCGTCCAGGATGCTCAGGATCCGCCCGCGGAGAGCTTCCTCAGCCGGGACGGAGACCAGGGTGATCTCAATGCTCCTGTCGTCTCCCTGCGTCCGACCCTGGACACAAGCCCGTCCCTTCCCTTCACGGTCCACCATCGCCCACCAGGTCCACGGACCCATGGCGGGTTCCCCGCTGCCCGGCGCCACGGGGATCTGAAGCGTTGCCTCGCCGCGTTCGTCGGTTCGCATGGCGGCCGTGTGAATCGCCTCCCTCCCGCTCCCGAGATCCAGATGCTGAAAGACCAGGGAGCACGCCGGGATAACCGCCCCCCTCTCGTCGACAAGTCGAATCCGGAGCGTGATCGTCGCCACGCGACGAATCCGTACCTTGTGAGGTCCGGGAGTCGTGACTCTGAAACTTCCCGCGAGGATGCCGGGAGGCATGGTCTCCGAGGAATGTGTCCAGGGGGCATGGTCACCGGCCACAGCGAATGAGTCGACGCGAAGCTCGAGGCCGACGGCGAGACGCAACTCCGGGCACCGCCCGTTCTCATCCGGCGTTGCGGCAATCGGGTTCAACCGACCGGCGAGTTCCAGGAATGCCTCGCTCGCGGGACCATCGTCCTGGGGCAGTACGACCATCCGGACCTGACCGCCCGGGTGAACCCTCCCGTCATTCTGCGGTTCCAGGATGATGGTCACCTCGGCTTCCGGCGGAAATCGAAGGACAATCTCCGACCCCCGGTCCGCGGCGGTCCGCTCGAGAGGATGGCACAGCCAAAGGACGCGACTTCCGCCCGTGATCGCGAGGGCATAGAGCGTCCCCGCCGGCGTCAGGGAAGTTGCTGGAATCGAGAGTTTTCCCTGGGCATCGGCGGAGGCTTGGATCCCAAACTCAAGCGCATCCGGAGCTCCCAGCAATACCCTGCAGTGAGCCATAGGCTCCCCCCTGCTTGACTGAAATGAGAAATCCTGGAGTTCTTTCGCGTTGCGCGGCTCCTGCGAAAGACTCTGATGTCTGTTCTCGGCGGGCGGGTCCGCAGATTGGTGAGCGGTTTCCCGGCTGGCAGTCAGATGCACCAGCCAGAAGGCGATCGCCCCGGCTGCAAGGAGGAGCGCTGCCTGAATGCGGGTCAAAGGAAGGCGCGCAACCCGGCTCATCCGCGGCACAGGGTTAGAACGGAGGCGGGAAAACGAAGGGCAGGACGGTCCCGTCAGTTCCTCCGATGGCACCAAGGCCCCCCGCCCCAGGCGTCGTCGTCAGAACGCCCAGCCCGCTGAATCCCATGACGTCGCCGCCCGCCCCGCCGGAACTGAAGCCGACAACGGGTGCCGGACCCCCTGCCCCTCCGACGGCATCGGCCTGAAGGATCCCTGAGGCCCACGCGGGGCCTCCCCGCCCTCCACCTCCATTGGGGAGGAGGCAGATCCCACCCTGTCCGCCGAATGCTGCTGCACGTCCCTGGGCTCCCGGGGAGTGCGCAATCCCAGCTCCGCCGGGGCCACCAAAGACTCCTTCTCCTCCCTGTCCTCCCACCGAGAGAGCTGTGAGTCCGGCTGCGATCGCCTCCGCCCGGCCCCCGGCGCCGCCGAGCGTTCCACTTCCGCCACTTCCTCCGATCGCCTCAGAGGAAATGTCCCCTTGCGACCTGGCATTGCCACCCGGACCACCTTCGAGAAAGGCAGTTATTGAACGTGAATCTCCCCCTTGAGCAGCAGCAGCGCCCGCGGAGACCGCTTCCGCAGACCCTCCCTTTCCGCCGTCCTGGGCGTTGCCCCCCGTAGACACGCACTCCGCGACTTCGCCGGATGCATAGGAATCGCCCCCGTCGGCATCCGTTCCGCGTCCGGCACCGCCGTTCGATGTGGTTCTGCCCAGGGTGTCGATTGGAGCAGAAGGGCGACCCAAGGCTGTCGCGAGGCCTCCATCTCCTCCGGACATGCCCCCATCTCCGCCCAATGCCACCGTGGACGCAAATGCGCCATCGCTCTCCGCCAGCGTTGCGCCACCCTTCCCCGTCCCAAATCCCGTTCCACCGAAGGCCCAGCCTAGGTCAGATGCAGCCGCGGAACCTGCACCACCTGCAGGGCTTAGAGGGTCCCCGTCTCCGCCGACCGCGACGGCCACCGTGCCGGTCAAAAACGCTCCCGAGACCTCGGTGTCAACCTGTGCCGCCGCTGAGCCGCCGCTGAGCGACACGGCATAGAGCGCGCAAGAACGAAAACTCGAGATTGCGCTCGTGTCGCCGGAACCCGTGGCGATGGCGATTTCGCCCGTACCGAAGGTCGAGATCGAGGCTCGATGCCACCGAACGTGATACTTGCCGTGTTTGAATGCGGCCATATTGGTGTCGGGCAACTGAACTTCCAGTAACCTGGCTAGGGATCGTAACGATGCTTCCAAGTCCGTGTCAGGTCCGTGTGCGACGAGCCGCGGGTTTCCATCGCGGGATCGGACACGTAGCCCGGCATCTTGAACCGACCTCTTGAATACTCTGCCTGCATCTCCCCCTTGAGCAAGAGCGACAGAGCCAAGAAGCAGGGGCAGGACTGCGACTCCAATCCCGATCAGTTTCATGGCCGCTCTCGAAAGGAGACCTCAATTGCCATTCGATGCCAGGAAGTGTCTGGGAAAGAACTCCGCTCGCCACGGCTCGATTCCAATTCTTTCCCGGCCCGATCCGAACAGGAAGTCGGCTGGAAGCCGACTTCGCAAGTGTAACATGCTGGCCGGATCCTGCTCCTTCCAATGAAGGTCAGGGCTCTTTCAAGGCTGTGGCCAACTCCCCGTCTGGCGCTCAGCTCTGGTCGGTCCCGGTCAGCGACTTCTCGTGCTGGTCCGCCGTGCGGGCGACATAGAGGAGTGAGTTGAGCAGCTCCTGCGGGCTGGTGTGCGCGGGCATGAAGGAGTGCTTGATGATCAGGTCCTCGCCGTCCACCGCGAACGCCCCGGTCTTCATCGACAGGTTCAGCTTGAGCGCCATGAGCGGCCGCTGGCCGGTCAGTTTCGAGGCCGGGCAGACCCGCGTCCGCATCCGTCCGATCATCTGGCCGTCGACGTTCTCCATGGCCAGGGAGAGGATCTGATGGCGGCCGCCGCCGGTTTCCACGAGGACCTGGATCCGCCCCTCCTTCTCCTGCAGCGTGACCCCGGTGCCGAGGCGACAGGCGAGCGAAGAGAGTTCCTGCAGGGTCGGGACGGTTCTGGGGGCGCCGGACTGGGACATGGGGGGCTCCGCGGAGAGGGGGTCGGGTGAGGACAGGCTACTGCGGCGGGGCCTCGCCGAAAAGTGTTCGCTGCAGGGAGCGCGCCGCCGAACCCTGGCGCGCCGCCCGCGGACGGTCGAGGACCTCGAGTTCGTGGGCTTCAAGGCGCTTGAGAATCTCCCCAGCCCGCTTGACGACCTCCCCCGGCAGCCCTGCGAGGCGGCCGACATGGACGCCGTAGCTGCGATCGGTCGCGCCCGGGGCGATGCGGTGCGTGAAGACGACGGTGTCCTTGTGCTCGCGGACCTGGACGTGGAAATTCCGGAGCCCGGGGAGCGCCCGGGCGAGGTCGGTGAGCTCGTGATAGTGCGTCGCGAACAGCGTGCGCGCTCCGACCCGGTCGTGGAGATGCTCCGTGACCGCCCAGGCGATCGACAGGCCGTCGAAGGTCGACGTCCCGCGCCCGATCTCGTCGAGGACGACCAGCGAGCGCTCGGTGGCGTTGTGGAGGATCGCCGCCGTCTCCGTCATCTCCACCATGAACGTGGACTGCCCGCGCGCGATCTCGTCCCCGGACCCGACCCGCGTGAAGACCCGGTCCACAACCCCGATCCGCGCCCCGGCGGCCGGGACAAAACTGCCGGCCTGCGCCAGGAGCACGATCAGCGCGACCTGCCGGATGTAGGTCGATTTCCCCGCCATGTTCGGGCCGGTGATCAGCGCCAGCCGCGTCCCCGCGGCGTCGAGCGACGTGTCGTTCGGCACGAACCGCTCCGTCAGCGACCGCTCCAGCACCGGGTGCCGCCCCTCCCGGATCTCCAGCGCCGTCGAATTGTCCACCTCGGGACGCACATACCGGTGCTCCACCGCGACCTGCCCGAACCCCGCCAGCACGTCCAGCGTCCCCAGCGACCGGGCCGTTGCCTGAAGCGCCCCCACGCTCTTCGCACAGAGTTCCCGCAGCTCGACGAAGATCGCATGCTCCCGTTTCTTCGCCGCCGCCTCGCTGTTCAGCACCTCCGTCTCGCGCTCTTTCAGCCCAGGCGTGATGTACCGCTCCGCGTTCTTCATCGTCTGCTTGCGGATGTACTCCGGCGGGACCGTCCCGCGCTGCGCCTGCGCGTGGGTGATCTCGATGTAGTAGCCGAAGACGTGGTTGAACCCGACCTTCACGGGAATCCCCGTGCGCTCTTCCTCCGAGGCCTGGAACTGCGCGATCCAGCTCTGCCCGTCGCGCTGCAGCCCGCGCAGCCGGTCCAGCTCTGCGTCGAACCCGTCCCGGATGATCCCGCCGTCGCGGAGAGCGTTCGGGAGATCGTCGGCCAGCGCCCTGGCCAGCGTCGCCGCCAGCTCCGGCTGCGGATCCAGCGCTTCCCCCGCTTCCCGGATCGCCGCCGCCCGTGCCGTCTCGAGCGCCTGGCGGATTTCCGGGATGGAGTTCAGGGAGACGGCCACGCCCCCGAGGTCGCGCGGCGAGGCGCGGCCGGAGCCGAGGCGGGCGGAGAGGCGCTCGAGGTCCCCCATCCGGCGGAGCGAGGCCTGGACCTCCTGGCGGAACAGGTGGTTGTCCGCGAACTCCGCGACGGCGTCGTGGCGCCGGCGGATCGCCGCGGCGTCCCGAAGCGGCGCGAGAAGCCACTCCCGGAGGAGCCGCGCCCCCATCGCGGTGGACGTCCGGTCCACGACGCCCAGAAGCGTCTCGCGTTCGTTGTCGCCGCGCATCGAGCGCGTGATCTCGAGCCCGAGCTGCGTCGCGCGGTCGAGAAAGACGCGCGACTCCCGCGGCGAGGGGAGGATCCGCGACAGGTGCCGCAGCTCCGTCCGCTGCGTCCGCCGCAGGTACTCCACGATGGCGGCGGCGGCTGGAAGCGGGATCGCGCCGAGCCCGAACCCGGCGACCCCCGCGGTCCCGAACTGGCGCCCGAGAATGTCCCCGCTCCGCGCCGGCTCGAAATCCCACTCCGGCGCACCCGTCACCATCAGGCGCAGGCTGTCCCGGATCCCCGCCGCCCACGCGGACTCGCGCGCCAGCTCCGGCACCAGCACCTCCACCGGCTGCAGCCGCGTCAGCTCGTCCAGCAGCTCCGACTCCGCCACCCCGGCCGCGAAAAATTGCCCCGTCGACAGGTCCGCCCACGCCAGCGCAAATCCCCCCTTCACCGGACACGCCGCCGCGAGAAAATTCGCCGTCCGCGCGTTGAGAAGGTTCTGCTCGGTCAGCGTCCCCGGGGTGACGACCCGCACCACAGCCCGCTCGACCAGCCCCTCCGCCTCCTCCGCGTCCTGCGTCTGCTCGCAGACCGCCACCCGGAACCCCGCCCGCAGCAGTTTCGCCAGGTACGAATCCACCGTCGCCACCGGCACCCCCGCCATCGGCACCGCCTGCTCCCCCTTGAACCGCGACGTCAGCGTGATTCCCAGCGTCCGCGCCGCCGTCCGCGCATCCTCGTAGAACATCTCGTAGAAATCCCCGAGACGGAAAAAGAGCAGCTCGTCGGGATGCTCCTTCTTGATCCCGAGATACTGCTCCATGAGGGGGGTGGCCATGGAAGCGAGTGTGGCGGGGTGCCCGGCGGAAGTCAATCGACCCACCGGGGTGTGTGCGGCATCCCGGGGGACCCGATCCGGGGCCTGTTCGGTCCCCGCAACGCATGTTATCGTCGTCCCCCGAACCCGATTCTCCCGAGGTGTCCATGCGCCCGTGCACGACAATCGCCTCCGTCCTTCTGCTCGCGCTCGCCGCCCGCGCCGACGACGCGCCGGACGACAAGTCGAGCCTGGCTCTGGCGGAGCGGATCGAGGAAGCCGTCAACACCGGCGGCGACGAGATGGACGCGGTCATGGACGTCTCCGGGATGGTCGACCGCGCCATGCAGGGACCGGACGTCGGGGCGGACGTGAAGAAAGGTTTCCGCAGCGGCGTGCTGTCCACCTCCCTCGGCTCCCAGCTGGCCGGGGCGGTCGCGGAAGGCGCGCGCTACACCTTCCTCCGGCGCCGCGTGAAGGACGGGAAGGCGACCCTCCTCTTCCGCCTCCTCCTCCCGAGCGGAAGCGTGAACTACCACGAGTACATGATCGCGAAGGACGGCGACGGGGCGAAGGTGGACGACCTCTACATCTACCTGACCGGAGAAACCTTCGTCCGCACGATCCGCCGGGAGTTCCTCAAGACCGTCGCCATCACCTCGAAAGCCCCCGCGAACCTCCAGGGCTGGGAAAAGGACCTCTTCGACAACCTCGACAAGCTCGGCGAGATGACCGCCGCCCTCCGCGGCGGGAAATTCAAGCAGGTCCTGAAACTGTACGGGGAACTCCCCGAGTCGGTGCGGAACGAGAAGTCGACGATGATGATCCGCCTCAGCGCGGCGCAGCAGGTCGGCGAAAAGGAGTACAACCGCGTCCTCGCGGACTGGGAGAAAGCCTTCCCCGGCGACGCCAGCCTGGACCTCATGCAGATCGATCTTTTCTTCAACCAGCAGAAGTTCGACGAGGTCGTCCAGGTCCTCGGCCGGCTGTCCACGCGGCTCGACGGGGACGCGTTCTGCGACTACCTCGCCGGATCCGTCCGGCTGCAGCAGGAGAAGTACCAGGAGGCGAGGATCTTCGCGGACAAGTCGGTCGAGGCCGAGCCCGGCCTCCGGGAAGGGTACTTCCTCCTCCTCGCCGTGTCCCTTCCACAGAAGGACCACGAGGCCACGGTGAAAGCCCTCGTCACGCTCGAAACGGAATTCGGCGTCCCGGTCGGCGATCTGTCGGCGGAACCCGGCTACGAGGATTTCGTGAAATCCGCTGAGTACACGGCATGGCTCGAGTCGCGCGGGGGAGACAAGTAGAGTCGGGACCAGGCAAACCCATAGGAGAGA
Organism: Candidatus Brocadiia bacterium; assembly: GCA_013360825.1. GTDB lineage: Bacteria > Planctomycetota > MHYJ01 > WSZJ01 > WSZJ01 > WSZJ01. The sequence continues at coordinate 10,404 of JABWAY010000097.1, forward strand.
TCCGGTGACGAAAGTCCAGGAAGCGATCAACGACCAGATCAACGCGGAGCTGTCGAGTTCGTACTCGTACCTCGCGATGAGCGCGTTCTGCGAGGCCCAGAATTTCCGGGGCTGCGCGAAGTGGCTGCGCATCCAGAGCCAGGAGGAGTATGCGCACGCGATGAAGCTCTACGACTTCCTGCTGGCGCGGAACGGGGCGGTGACGCTGAACGCGATCCAGAAGCCTGCGGGGAAGTACCGCTCGCTGACGGAAGTGTTCGAGGCGTCCCTCGCGCAGGAGCAGTCGGTCTCGAAGCAGATCGACGCGCTCTACGAACTGGCGTTCAAGGAGAAGGCGTTCGCGGCGATGGTCGAACTGCAGTGGTTCCTGACGGAACAGGTGGAGGAGGAGAAATCCGCACGGGACATCGTCGCGAGGCTGCACCTCGTGAAGAGCGACCCCGCGGCGCTGCTGGACCTGGACCGGGAGTTGGGAGCGCGCTCGGTGGAAAGCGCGAAGTAACCTTCGGAACGACACGACGGCCCGCGGCCTGCCGGCAACGGCGTCCGCGGGCCGTTTCGTTTACGGCGAATCGGATCGGGGCGGTCTCCCACCCTGCGAAATGGCGGCCGACCCTCATGCGCACATGGGGACGTCCGTAACCGGCGCGAACGTCCCATCGGGGCGATTCGGGAAGCCCCGCACGCGCTCAGTCCCCTCCCGCCTTCCGGAGAATCTCCGCGAGCTTGCCGGGCACTTCGAACCGCCCCGTGTGCGCGGCGATCTGGTTCGCCCACTGCGCGAGATACGGGCGATCGAGTCCCGTTCCCTGGCGAATGACGATCGACTCCGCGTCGGCCAGGTCCTTGTAGCGGAACGCGATGAGTTTGTAGAGGAGGAGGTCTTCCGCCGAGGCGATCCAGACGGGGACCGCGTGGATCGTCGCGCGAACCCGGCGGTCCAGGGCGATCCGATCGAAGGGCGTTCGTCCCAGTGCGACGTCGGCGTGCCTTCCTCCCAGTTCCAACCGCGTCCATCCGTCGATCGGAAACAGGTCCCGGGCCCGATTCGCCGCCGCAAATCCGGAAGCCGTCAGCGCGTCCACAATCCGCGGGCATTCCGCATCGGGAGTCACGACGACCGCATCGACGTCCTGCGTTTCGCGAGGATTGCCCCACAGGGCGACAGCGACGCCGCCGTAGGCGAAATAGGGAACCTGGGCGGATTCGAGGGTTTCGAAGAAGCGGCGGTGAAGCTCGCCGAAGGAAATCCGCGGCATTACATCTTCCAGATGCGGAAGAGCACGACGGGCGGTTCGTCCGGCGCCCCGGCCCACTCCGCTTCCGGGATGCCTTCGCTCAGCTCTTCGAACAGGCGGATGGATTCCTCCCGGGCGAGCGATCGGAGCCAGTCCTTCGTTGCCCGGCGATTCGCGGAGTCCAGACGCGCCCAGTCTTCGGACGCGTTCGCCCAGGAGGGATTCTCTCGAGTCTCCATGCGGTCAGGATAGCACTCGCGTCGCGCTTCGGCCACGGCCGTACGAGTTCGGGCAAGGCTTCCAGAGCATCGCCGGATCCCTCATTCTCGTTCAGGACGGCACTTCGCCGTGAGCGAGCGCGGTGAGTCGAATGCTGTTGCTCTCTCAGCGCGGAGGAGGCCGGAAACGGAGAATTCGCAGGCGGTGGGGGTGACGACGGCCCGCGGCCTGCCGGCAACGGCGTCCGCGGGCCGTTTCGTTTTGGCCGCCCCGGCATCAGCAGGACGTTTCTTCCCCGGGGTTCCGGAAATTGCGAAACCGGGCGCCCGCCCCGGGGTTGGAACTTCAACAACCGCGCAACACTGGAGGTGCCCCATGAAACGCATGCTGATGGCCGTTTCCGCCGTTCTCGCCCTGTTCACCGCCCTCCCGACCGACGCCCTGGCGGACGACGGCAGGCGGGACCGCAGGGAGGACCGTCGCGACCACCGGGAAGACCACCGCGACCGGTTCGAAGACCGGTTCGACAGGATGCACCGCGGCGGCCCCCGCGACCGCCGCGAGGACTTCCGCGACCGCCGCGAAGATCACCGCGATCGCTTCGAGGACTTCCGCGAGCATCGCCGCGAAATGGGGCGGAAACACCGCCCGGGGATGCGCGGGGGACCGGGGGCACACCATCCCCGCCTCCGCGAGGCGCTGCGCCGTCATCCGGAGTTGCGTGAGGCGCTGAAGCGGCATCTGGAGCAGCGCGGGAAGCCCGGGATGAAGGAGAAGCAGGGCAAGGGTCGGAAGCCGGCGATGAAAGGGAAGGATGGCAAGGGTCGGAAGCCCGGGACAAGCCGGGGTTGAAGGGGAAGTCCGGGAAGAAGGCGGACCGGAAGGGCGCTTCCCGCCCGCGCGGGCGCATGATCTGAGATGAGGGGCAGGGGGCCCGGCCCGACCGGGCCCCCGCTCTGCCCCCGGATCCGCCCGATCCGGAGGACCGGGTCCATCTGACCGTCAGCGCTCCTTCCCCCAGATCCAGACCGCCGGCCCGTCGTCATCGCGGGCATACCGCCATTCCACGCCGGCGTCCCGCGCCACGGTGTCCAGCACCGCGCCGGCCTCCTGGACCAGGCCGTCGGATTCCCAGTGCACTGCGAGATCCGCGAGGTCCGGGTGAAGGACCGTGCGGAGAGTCAGTTCGCCGGAGATCTGCGCAAGGACGTCCGCAATCCGGAGCAGGTCGCCGCGGATCTGCACCGGCCGGCGCGCGAGCCGCACCTGTTCCGCAGCATCCTCCTGGACGGCAGCGATCTCGGCGCGTCTCTCCGCCGCAAGTTCCTCAAACTGCTCGCGGGTGAGAATCCACGCGCTGTCGGAGTCGACCGCCAGGACCAGGCCGGCCGGCCCCAGCAGCTCGTCCAGGGTCGGCCCGAGAGGAAGGCTTTCCCCGATCGCGGAGACATCCGGGGCGCCTTTGAGGAGCATCTCCGCATCCCCGGTCCAGCCCCGGTGCCGGACCCCCGCGGACGTGAGCAGCGCCTCCGCCACTTCGCGGAGGGGCCGGCGGACGAGGGAGGCTGCTGCGAATCGTCCTGCGACCCCTGCCGCGCTCTCCTGCTCCAGCGTCTTCTGAGGGCGTCGCTCATCGCGCACGCGATGGACGGCGAGCCGGACCGGATCGATGACGACGACCTGGGACTCACGGCGGATCCAGTGGAGTCCATGCTCATCCGGGACCAGGGTGAGTCCATCCAGGGCCTGGTCCGCCCACTCTTCGATCGACTGAGGCTCCGGCAGCTTCGGGGCATACCACATCTTCAGCAGGAGGGCGAGGCACTGGTCCGCCCGCAGGTCGTCCACTTTGAACGTGACCCGGATCTGGTCGTCCGGGACGGCGGGGTCGATCCGGATGTCGATCCGGTACCGGGTCAGCAGGTCCCGGCAGACGTCCGCAATCGGGGTTTCCTCGTAGCAGACGCTGATCACCGTGTTGCTTAGCCTCTCCCAGGCCGCGCGGAAGACCTCCTGCTTCGGGTCCGGCGCCGGCGGGGTCCAACCCCGTTCCCGGGCGCGGGCCTCGGGGAGAAGCCGGAGTCCGTGCAGGGGGCCCATGCCGGCAGGACCGGCCTCCCGGTCCCGAGCCGGGGCGCGCATCTGCGCCGGCGGAGGAATCGGGACGGCGCCCGATTCCGCCGGCGCGCCTTCCGGTGCGGTAGCGGTTCCCCGCAGGAGGAGCGCCAGGAACAGCGCCGTCAGCAGGGCGCCGAGGAGAAGAAGGGAGTTTCGGGGAGTCATGGCGCTGGGCAGCGCAAACCCGGTGCCCTCCCGCCGCAGGCGAAAGCGGGCTTCCGGGGGATCCGCTGTCAAAGATCCTGACAGGCACGCTCCGGCCACGCTCCCCGGTGGCGGTTCCCAGACCTCAGCCCGGATCGGCCGGCGCGGCGAGTGGAGCCTCGTGGCCACGCGCCCCCGGGGGACAGGCCGAATCGCGCTGAGCGCGGATGCCCGGGTCTCTCCTTCGAATTCCCCGGGTCCGGAAGGGCCGACACCTGGGGTAAACTCCGGCCGTGCCCGACGAAACCCGCCGCCGACCTCCCGACAACACTCCGCGCCCTGAATCGCGAGAGCTCCCCGAAACCGTCCGCCGTGCGCCTTCACGGTCCCTTCCGGTGGGAAGCATCGTGCCCCCCTCGGGCTCTCGCCGGGGTCCGGCGGAGCCCCCCGAAATCGCGTCCGCCCCTCCCTCGGCGCGGTTCGGCAATTTCGTCCGCACGCGGTGAACGCGCCGACGCCCGATCCGACGTCTACGGGCTCGGGGCGACGCTCTACGAACTGCTCTGCGGCCGGCCGCCGTTCCGCGAGAAAAGCATCTACGAGACCCTGCGCGCGGTCCAGGAGCAGGACCCGCCCGCCCCCCGCGGGATCGACCCGCGCGTCCCCCCCGACCTTCAGACGATCGTGCTCAAGTGCCTCGAGAAGGACCGCGACCGGCGCTACGCGACGGCCGGGGACCTCGCCGACGATCTCGACGCCTGGCTGGACGGCCGGCCGATCGCCGCTCACCCGCCCTCGATCCGCAACCGCGCCGCCCGTTTCGTCTCGCGCAGAAAGGCCGTGGTCCTTCCCGCCGCCGTCCTCGCCATCCGGGCCCTCGCGGCGGCGGGTTGGGGAGTTCACACTTCCTCCCGGCGCTCCGCGCGGGTCCGTGGACTGCTCGAGGAAGCCTCCGGCAGGGAAGCCGGCGGGGACTGGCAGGGCGCCCGCGATGCCTTCGGCGCGGCGGCGCAACTCGCGCCCGGGAATCTCCCGGCGTCCGACGGGTTGAAACGGGCGGAGGCCGCGATCGCCGCGGCGCAGGCCTCCCTGGAGAAGAACGCGGCGGAGGCGAAGCGACGCGAGGGCGCGTGGAGAAGGCGAAGAAGCCCGGGATGAAGGGAAAACAGGGGAAGGCGAAGACGCGGGACCGCAAGAAGGCCGGCCGGCGGCAGGGTCGCATGATCTGAAGCCTCGAGCGGGGGACCCGGGATGCCGGGTCCCCTATCTGCCCAGCTTCGCCGCGGTCTTCGCCAGCGCCGCACCGAGCGCCGCAACCTGCCCCGCGACTTTCGGATCCTTCAGCGTTCCGTCCGGCGCGAGCGCTTCATGGACCCGCATCACCGCCACCTGGTCCGGCAGGACGAGAACGCCGATGTTCCCCAGGATCGCCCGGAGGTGGACGAGTCCGCGCAGCCCTCCCAGCGCACCCGGAGAGGCCGCGAGGAGCGCCGCCGTCTTTCCGGAGAAGGCCGCGAGCGGGGCTTCCCCTGCTCCGCCGCGCGACATCCAGTCGAGCGCGTTCTTCAAGGCCGCCGTGATCGAGCTGTTGTATTCAGGCGATGCGATGAGGAGGCCCTGGTGCGTGAGGAAGAGTGCCTTGAGCGACCGTGCGCCGGCCGGTGCGCCATCCCGCTTTTCGAGATCCTCGTCAAAGAGCGGCATCGGGTGATCGCGAAGGGAAGTCACCGTGACCTCGGCCCCCGCGGCCCGCGCGCCTTCCGCTGCGAGCAGTAGGATGCGGCGGTTCCAGGAGTCGGCACGGAGGCTTCCGTCGAAGGCGAGAATGCGGGTCGGCATGGGCGAACCTCTTTCCATGGTGGGATTTGACCCCATCCTACCCGCTGCCGGGCAGGAGGACGGAACCCACCGTCGCTCCCGGCCCGACCCTACTTCACCTCGACGAGAACCGAGTTGGTCATCAGCTCTCCACCCCAGGCCCTTGCACCGTCCGAGGCCTCGCCCTTCTCCGCGTAAATTCCGGTGATTCGGTACGTTCCCGGCCGGGTCGTGTCGAGGCCGAGTGCCTGGAGTGACTTCAGCGACTCGCCCTCGCGCCACTCGGGCAGGGTGTATCCGCGGTCCTTTGAGATCTCAACCAGGTGCGGGATGTTCTTGTCCCACTCCTCCCGCACAGCGGGGCGCAGCCGGCGCGTCGTCCCGTCCGGCAGGGTGACCAGGAAGGCATGGTTCCGGTACCCCTTCGAGTACTTTCCGTCCCAGACGTGCACCGCGTTGGCCGGTCGGGCGAAGCGGGAATCATCCGGCGCCACCTCCGGCCCGAAGGCCAGGCTGAATTTCAGGCGGATGTCCTCGCCGGGCTTGACCGTGCCCTGCTCCGCCGTGATCGCCCCCCGCAGCTGCCCCACCTGGTCCCCTTCATCTCCGGCCAGCACGACCTCCCACTGCTTTTCCGCTTCCTCCGGCGTATCCGGTTCCTGCGCCGCGGCGCGGTACCACAGGTGAGCGGAGACCCGGAGCCGGGCCGATCTGGCCATCCCCACGAACACGAACTGCGTCGATTCCACGTGAAGACCCGCCTTCTGGATGATCGTGCTGACACCGACCTCGATGCGCGATTCCTCCGCGCCCTGATCGCCGGCCCGCCAGGTCATCTGGTCAGTGCTGGCGCCCCGGCGGAAGACACAGGCGATGATGTGGGTCTCGAAGTTCAGGGTGGCGAATTCCGGTTTCAGCGTCCCGGTCCATCCGAGTGCGACCAGGCGTTCCTGGAAGGCCGTCCAGGTCGCGCGGTCACGGAAGACCCGCACTCCGTGGGTGCCGAGCGCGGCACCGGCCTCCCCCGGGAGGTCGCTCCTGTCCACGAGCGGGGCCGGTTTGTCACCCGCCCGGACCGGGAGGACGCTGAAGGCGAGCAGGGCGGAGAGGAGGGCGAGGCGGGTGCGCATGGGTGGCTCCGAGTGGGGGGTCGCGGTTTGGACGCACCGGAGGCGCGGGCGGTTCCGGAAAACAGCGCCGGCAGCGGCGGGGACCCGTTCCCGGTCCCGATGCGCGCTATCATCCCGTCGTGGCCGCCCCTTCCTCGGAACGCCGGACCGTCGCCGTCCTGTTCTCGGACCTCTCCGGGTTCACGGGAATGGCCCAGAAGATGGATCCCGAGGAGGTCCAGGAGCTTGTGAACGCGCTGTTCCTGCGGCTGCGCGGGGCGGTCGAGCTCCAGGGGGGCGCCGTCGACAAGTTCATCGGGGACGCGGTGATGGCGGTTTTCGGCGCCCCCGTGGCGCACGGCGACGACGGCTCCAGGGCGGTCCGTGCCGGACTCGCCATGCAGCGTCACACGGAGGAGTTTTCCCGGGAGCGCGGGCTCGCCCTGCGGCTGCGTGTGGGGATCAACCTGGGCGAGGTCATGTGGGGCGCGGTCGGCGGGGGCGCTCCGACAGCGATGGGGGATGCCGTCAACCTGGCCCAGCGGCTCGAGTCGGCGGCCCGGCCCGGAACGGTCCTGGTTTCGCGGGCGGTCGAGCGGGCAGCGCGGCGCGATGTGCGGTTCCGCGACGTGGGCTGGATCGAGGTGAAGGGCCGGGACGAGCCGGTGGAGGCGTTCGAGGCGCTCGAGAATCTGCCCGGGAACACGGTCTACCGGGGGGTTCCGGGGGTCGCCTCGGCGATGGTCGGGCGCGGCGGGGAACTCGACCGGCTGCTCGCGCCGCTCGATGCGGGCCGCGGCGCGTGTTTCCTGGTGGAGGGCGAGGCGGGCATCGGCAAGAGCCGCCTCCTTGCCGAGCTTCGCCGCGGAGTGAGTCACCGCCATCCCGGCGCGTGGGTCGCCGTCGGGCGGTCGCACGAGGGGGTCCCCGCCCCCCTCGGCGCATTCGGGGAAATGGTGAGGGACGGCCTCCCCCGCGGCGCGGACATGCACGGTCACCTCTGCGCTCTCTTCTCCACGGTGGGGGCCTCGACGCCGACGGACCACGAGAACTGGGCGGACCTGATCGCCCTCTCGCTCGGCAGCCCGAGAGCGGGGGCCCGGGTGGCGGCGATCGAGCCGGAACGGCGGGGGGTCGAAACCGTCCAGGCCTGGCGTCGCTGGATCGCCGCGCGCGCGGCCGGTCGCCCGGCCCTCCTCTGCCTCGAAGACCTGCACTGGGCGGATCCCGGCACCCGGGAACTCCTGGAGGACCTCGCGGCCGACCCGCCCGTACCGAAACTCCTCCTGGTCGCCGCGACCCGGCCCGGCACGCCGCGCCCCGCCGGCTTCGAACACGTCCCCCTCCAGGATCTCGATGCAGCGGGCGTGCGGTTGCTCGCCGCCGCCGTCCTCGAAGCTCCGCCTGACGAGGCGCTCGCGCAGTTCGTCCACGTCCAGACCGGCGGGCATCCGTACTACGTCGAGGAACTCTGCCACTGGCTGCTCTCCCGCCGCGCCATCGCCGGATCCCCGGCCCGCCTCACCGGACAGGTCACGGGGATCCCGGACGGCCTCCTCGGCCTGCTCACCGCGCGGCTCGATCTCCTCCCTCCCGCCGACAAGGAGTGGCTGAAGGGCGCGAGCGTCCTAGGGCGGGTTTTCTGGGAACACCTGCTCGCGGAGGGGCTCGGACGCGAAGCGGGGGAATCCCTCGAACGTGCGACGGGACAGAGCCTGGTCCAGCTCTCCCGCGGTTCGACCCTTCCCGGGGACCGGGAGCTGACCTTCCGTCACGCGCTGATCCGGGAGGCGGCCTTCTCCCTCGTTCCGAAACGTGAGCGGACGCGCCTCCACACCCGGTTCGCCGACTTGCTCGAAGCGAGGATTCCGGCCTCCGGCCGGCCTGCCAAGGCGATGGCGGCTGCGCAGCGCGAGGCCGGGGGGCAGACCGAACGCGCGGCACGGCTCTGGCTGGAGGCGGCGCGCGAGGCGATCGACGAGGCCAGCCCGCGGGAGGGGCTGGCGCTGGCCGAGTCCGCCGTGCGCACGGGAGGTGGCGCCGGGGCGAGACTCGCCGTGTCGTCCGCCCAGGTCAGATTGACCCTGAACGAGGCCGGGCTCCGGTCGCTGGACCTGCTGCTCGCGGAACCCGGACTCGACGCCGCGATCCGGACGGAGGCGATGACCCTGAAGTCGACCGTGCTGCAGCACTTTGGGGAGTATGAGCGCGCGCTCGAAGCCGTCCGGGAGGCAGAGCGGGCTGCGCCTGATCCTGACTCCCGGTCAAATTCGGTGCTTCGCCGTGGATTGGTCCTGCACGCGATGGGGCGGTTGAGCGAGGCGGAAGCCGTCGCCAGAGCGCTCGTGGACGAACTCGCTGGCCCCGGGTCTCCGCCCGGGCCCCAGACCGTCCGAATCCTGGCCTCCGCCGTGGCCCTGCTCGCGACCTCCCGCTGGAATCTCGGGGAATTCCGTCCCGCCGTGGAGGCCGCGCGCCGATCGCTGGAACTGCGCCGCGATGCCGGGGACCGGGGCGGAATCCCCCGCAGCCTGACCCTGATGGGCGGGATGCTGTCGATGCTGGGGAACATGGAGGAAGGAGTGACGGCGCTCGAGGAAGCGGCGGCCATTCAGAGGGAGATCGGGGACCGGGCCGGGCTGACTTCGACGCTCCTGTTGCTGGGTGACGCCCGGCTCCGGAACCGGGATCTCGCCGGCGCCGCCCTCGCGGCAGAGGAAGCCGGCGAGATCGCCCAGGAGTCCCGACTGCTGACCGGGCAGTCGGGGCGGCATCTCCTCGAATCCCGGGTTTTTCTCGAGGACGGAAAGGTCGAGCGCTCCCTGGAGTCCGCGCGCTCCGCGGTCGCAATTGCCGGTCACGCGGGACACCGGATGGACGGCTTCACGGGACATGCGAGTGCCGCGTGCGCACTTGAAACCCTCGGTCGAACTGGAGAGGCGGCCCGGGAGGCGCGCCTTGCTCTCGATGGATTCCGGTCTATCGGCCACCGTTGGAATGAGCTCGACATGAGAGAACTTCTCAGCAGCCTCCTGGCGGACCTGGACAGGAGGGGAGAGGCGCTTGCGATTCTGGACGAGGGCATCGACCGGGCCTCAACCTGGGGGATTCGCGCAAAGGAAGCGGCTCTTCGACTTGCCCGGCACAGGCTCCGCAGTTCGGACAACGCCGCGGCGGCGCGCGAGGACGCGCTGGCTGCCCTGAGGCTCGGCGAGGCGATGCAGAGCAACCCGCTGATCCGCGAGGCACTGATCTGCCTTGCGACCGCGTCCGTTCTGGCGGGGGAGCAGGGGGAAGCAGCGCGGACAGCGGGGCGCGCGCTGGAACTCGATGCCGGGGCCACCGAACGCGGTGAAGAAATGAAGGCGGGGCTCGAGAACGCGCGCCTCCTGGCGGTGCTGGGGAGGCGTGATGAGGTCGCGGCTGCGCTGCAGGAAGCCGGGCGATCCGCCCTGACGGCCTATCCCGGGCCGCGAGCGCAGCTCGAGGCGGCCGCGCGCGAGGCGGAAGATCTGCTGCGGCGGGCGGAGTCCGGGAAGACCCGCCCCTGAACCGGGGTCCGGCCTACTCCTTCCTCAACCACCGGTCGAGCACCTGCTCCGCCTCCCGCCGCACCGCTTCCCGCTCGCCCTCCCCGCAGAATCTCATCAGGCGGTCCCGGCGGTCGGGACTCTCGGCGAAATTCCCGAGCGATCGCACCAGCAGTTCCCGCAGGCTCGTCTTCTCCCTGGCGGCAGCGTCGGCCAGCGCCTCGAACACCCCCGCCTCGTCCCGCTTCTCCAGCCTCTTCGCCGCCGCGCGCCGGATGTCCATGGCCGGGGATTCGAGGCGCGCGATCAGGAACTCCGTGTCGTCCCCGTCCCCGTCCCCGAGCCGGGCGTATGCGGCGGGGTCCTGGCCGGACGAGGGCAGATAACGGTAGTAGATCTCGAGATTGAGGACGCAGAACGCGGTCAGGATCGCCCGACCGTAGGATTGCATGTCCGTCCCGGCCGCGTCCCAGGACCCGCGGGCACATCCCGCCCGGGCCTGGGCCGGCAGAAGTTCCTCCTTCAGCCGGGCATTCCAGCGCGTCCACGGGCTCCCACCCTCGGAGAAGAAGTAGAGCGTCGCGTAGTACGTGAAGTACACAGGGTGGCCGTTCTCCCGATTGCCGTAGGTCAGCGCGGGGAACCCTCGTTGCAGGTGCGCATCCACGCGATCCTGGACATGCGCCGGCTCCCGAAGGCCGAGGCAGCGGCGCGCGAAGTGTCCCGCGGCGTCGAGCGAACGGCCGGCGCCCGACACCCCCGCCCAGGTCCTCCCCGGATTCACGTGATAGGCAATCTGCCCCGTCCCGGGAATCAGCACCGTCTCGTAGAACCGGCACGCTTCTTCCCAGCACTTTCGCGGAACCACCACCCCCGCGGCCCGCGCCGCGCGGATCGCCTGCACGACGAGGGCGCCGATGGAAGCGTCCCCGCGGCCCGTGACGCCCTCCTGATAGTCCCAGCCGCCGCACGACTGCTGACGGGACACGATGTAGTCCACGGCCTTGAGGAGCGGCCGACGGAGGCGGGGGTCCTGGGTCATCGCGGAGAGTTCCGCGATCGCCAGCGTTGCCGCCGCATGCACGTACATATCGGATCCGGTCGACCACGCCGCCGTCACCAGCAGCCCGCTCTCCCGCTGGGACTTCAGCAGGAAGCGCAGTCCCCGGTCGACCACGGGAGCCCACGCGGACTCGCCTCCGTCCATGTGCGTCACCCCGTGGCCGGCGAACGCGAGGAGCGCGAACGCGGTGGACGCGACGGTGTTGTCGCAGTCCGGCACGGAGCAGGCGGGACGCTGCGGGCAGGAGGGGGTCCGGGACCCCCAGGATCCGTCCGGGCTCTGGTGCCGGGCGAGCCAGTCGAGTCCGTCCACGACGGCCCGCTCCGTGTCCGCCCCGCCCCCGTTCCGGCGGAGAAGATCCCCGCGGCCGGCTCCGCCGCGCCCCGAGAGAAGGCCAC